>PXPI01000113.1 GCA_003021905.1 Cyanobacteria bacterium SW_9_44_58
CGTTCGGTCATTACCTGTTTTCAACAGGCTTTGCAGGCAATTTTAGGACATGGTTGTTATCCTTCTTTAATTCCTCAACCTTAGACCTGAATTCTTACATCAGAACTTTGTTCAAATTCCAACGGCTAAGTTGAAAAATCGCATTCAACAGTTAGCAGAAGAAAATGGAATTGAATTTATTGAAACTGAAGAATCTTATACCTCCAAAGCTTCCTTTTTAGACCGTGATTTGCTACCGCAATTCGGTGAAAAACCCGAAAGGTGGCAACCATCAGGAAAGCGAGTAACGAGAGGATGTTATAAGGACTCAAAAGGAAGATTTATTAATGCTGATGCTAATGGCGCAGCAAACATTTTGAGAAAAGTAGAGATACAGGTAGGAATTGTCCTATCCAAGGTCACTAGAGCAGTTTTGACCCTGCCATCCAGACTATACGTTTGGAACTCTAAACGACAGAAGCGAAGCATTATGGCTTCAGCCTAATGCGTAGCAACGTTTGGAATCCACGTGGTTTTAACCCGTGGAGAGGTCAATGGTCACTCCAACCAGTTAAAATACCGCCTGCAGAACACCTACAGACGGCAATTTTGATAAATATCACAATTAGCAAGGTTTAGAACAAAGGAAATTAATAACCTCCGTAAGCCCCGTTGTTAATTCGATCATATCCTTCGACAAAAGCTCCTTCCGGTTCAGTGACAACAAATTCGTCTAGATTTTCTTTTAAACGCTCTTTTTGACGCTCACTAAGATCGGGAATCTCTAAAACATCTTTTACCTTCTCATAAGGTGAATTTTCAATAATTTTGCGGGCAAGAGTGGGATAAAATCCTCTCAAATCGCGAAATGCTTGAATATTGGTATTATTAAGGTCAATTTTATTACCAATTTGCTCTAATTTTTCATCCGCATCGTTGCGAATTTCAATAGCAAAAATAGACGTGCTTGATAAATTCCTAACTTGATTGAGGTTGAGAGCTAAGACTGAAGATTGTCCCAAACCAAAGAGGAAACTAACGCTGCATATTATAGCTAGCAACAATGAAAGTAATTTTGGCATAACTGGTTCTCCTTAAATCTATCATCTTTAACTTATAGTTGATATTTTCTCATGCACTTGGTATTTTCTCATCTTATGGAACAAGTAACAATTGGCTTATCAGGTTCTAGTCCCCATTTTAAAGAAAGAACGAAAACCCGAGCGGAAAAGTGGTATTTAGCGGTAAAATTTTAATAGACGTCGATGTGTTGCGGAGGAAAATAGCTTATGACACTTCAACTTGGTGATGTAGTTCCCGATTTTAAACAAGCGTCCAACATGGGAGAAATCTCTTTCTATGAATGGGCTGGAGATAGCTGGGTTGTGTTATTTTCTCACCCGGCAGATTATACCCCGGTTTGCACCACAGAATTAGGGGAAGTTTCCCGTCTGAAGCCTGAATTTGATAAGCGCAACGTGAAAGTGCTGGCATTAAGTGTGGATGATGTGGACTCCCACAATGGTTGGATTAATGACATTAATGAAACACAGAATGCTCAAGTGAACTATCCCATTTTGGCAGATAGCGATCGCAAAGTATCGGATCTCTATGGGATGATTCATCCAAACGCTAATAATAATCTCACAGTACGTTCGGTTTTCATTATTGACCCTCAGAAAAAACTTCGTCTCACCCTCACTTATCCGGCCAGTACTGGTCGCAATTTCCCAGAAATTCTCAGAGTGATTGATTCGTTACAGTTGACGGATGATTA
Organism: Cyanobacteria bacterium SW_9_44_58; assembly: GCA_003021905.1. GTDB lineage: Bacteria > Cyanobacteriota > Cyanobacteriia > Cyanobacteriales > Rubidibacteraceae > Halothece. The sequence continues at coordinate 1,757 of PXPI01000113.1, forward strand.
TCAAGTAGCAACCCCAGTTAACTGGAAAGAAGGGGATGATGTTGTCGTTCTTCCCTCAGTTTCCACTGAAGAGGCTAAGCAGAAATTTTCCAAAGGGATTACTGAAGTTAAACCCTATCTGCGCATGACTCCTCAACCGAACAAATAACTGACAACTTTGTCATCTAAAATAATCCCCTGCTATCGTTCAGCACACTAGCAGGGGATTTGTATGTTTTTGATGAATGATTTAAGCAGTTCCTCGCGTGGGATAATTTTTGCTTAAGATAAACTCTAACCCGCCTAATAAATCATCAAATCGGGGACGCGCAAAGGGAGCATTATTTAAGGCCGCGTAGTAGAGTGTGTTATACGGTTTAACCAGGAAAAGACCGGGTTCGGCAAAGATTTCGGGTTCATAGTCAAACGCGGCTTTAGAAATATAAAGTCCCCATTCGCGCATGGAATCTAAGGTTTGTCCGTACCCCACTTTTAAGTTATCCAATCCCCATTCCATTTTCGCTTGTTGCGCTTTTTCCAAGTTATCCCCACTGATGGCAATTGCTTCTACACCTAGGTTTTTAAATTGACCTAATTTATCTTCTAAATCAGCAAGATAGCTTTTACAAATCGGACAATGGAGTCCGCGATAAAAAACAATCATTGTGTAATTGGGGGGATTTTGTTCAGTAAGAGTCCAGGTTTCACCCTTTACTGTTGCGACACTTAGTTGAGGAGCCGTTTGCTCCGGTATTAATTTATGAGTCATGCTTAATCTAGCTTTAGAAAGGCTTGTTCATCATTCAACTTAGAAAGTGATGATAAGAAACGCCTTAAAACGAGATAAAAATCTAGCTCATCTTGCTGAAAAAGATTCATTCCGCGGCAACTTGAGTCTTAGTTTGACCGTGATTTGCCTGATTCAGAACCGTAATAATAATCATAACAGCAATGTTGACGCTCCAACGGAAGCCAGCGCGTTGGATTCTTGAGCTAATCACTGCCCTTTTGGGTCGCCCCTACTGAGGTCTGACACGATTATGTCCTACCCGTTGAAACAAAAAAGTCACAGATTACGCCTTCTTAAACGGAACTGGAGCGAGGAGCAGAGCGAAGCAGTGAAGACGCCTGCTACGACCGTTGGTCAAAAACTAGAGATAATATGGAAATTGGTTGGGATTAACAATTGTTTAGCTGGGGTAGCAAAGAAAAAATTACGACTTTGGGTAGAGATTCGCATCTCAGGAAAATTTACCTTTACCGAGGGAGGATTTTTATGATAGAGGCTTTGTATGCTATTTCAACTGGTAGGGTTCCCTCAAATTCCAGTATCCTGCCTAAGCCTGCTGATAACAGTGAGTTTTAGCTTGTAGCAATCCAATTCTAGAAAATAGCTAGCTTTTGTTATAACAGAAAAGTACTATTTTTAGTATGAGTATGGGACAAAACACTCAAAAAGTTAAGAACTTCCGAAAACGAGTTGCGAAAAAAGTTCCCTTGGGATTTGCCCAACTGTGGAACATGAGTTTCGGCTTTTTCGGGATTCAGTTTGGTTGGACCTTGCAAATGGCCAATACTAGTGCCATTTATGAATATCTTGGTGCCAATCCTGAGCAAATTCCCATTTTATGGTTAGCTGCCCCTATGAGCGGCTTGATTGCCCAGCCCATTATTGGCTATCTCAGCGACCGCACTTGGACTAGATTAGGGCGTCGGCGGCCTTATTTCCTTTTTGGGGCAATCATGAGTTCACTCGCTCTCATTTTAATGCCCAATTCTTCGACTTTATGGATGGCAGCGGGTGCCTTATGGATCTTAGATACTTCCGTTAATATCAGCATGGAGCCCTTTCGAGCCTTTGTTTCCGATTTAGTTCCAGAGGAGCAACGAACTCTGGGATTTGGGATGCAGGCCTTTTTCATTGGTTTAGGGGCAGTAACAGCTTCCATTTGCCCCTGGATCTTGAATAATTGGTTGCATTTAGATCAAATTGTTACTCCAGCAGGGGAAATTCCGTTTACCGTTAAAATTTCCTACTATATTGGGGCTGCCGTCTTTTTCGGCACCGTATTGTGGACTGTGTTAACTACTAAAGAAGAACCTCCCCAAGATTTGGAAGCTCTTAAACAACGGCAAGCCAACATAGGCGGCATTATTGGTCTGTTTAAAGGAATTTTCCAAAAAGTTGGCACCATGCCTCAGGTGATGAAAGAATTAGCCTGGGTACAGTTTTTTACTTGGTTCGGCATTTTCTGTGTCTTTTTGTATTTCCCACCGGCAGTGGGACATGAAATTTTCGGTGCCACGAAAGAAAGCTCTTCTCTCTATCAGCAAGGCATTGAATGGGCTGGAATTTGTATTGCTGCCTACAATATTGTCTGCTTTATTTATTCTTTATTCCTATCTCGCGTTGCAGCCGCTACTAGTCGCAAAGCAACGCATTCCTTTAGTTTATTCATGGGCGGCGCCGGTTTAATTTCATTATTCTGGGTAGAAAATCCCTATCTACTGTTGTTGCCCATGGGATGTTTTGGTCTTGCTTGGGCCAGTGCTTTAACCATGCCTTACTCGATGCTATCGGATGTTTTACCAGTGAAAGACACAGGCATTTATATGGGATTGTTTAATGCCTTTATTGTGCTTCCCCAAATCGTGGCATCCTTAGGATTAGGTTGGGTTATGGAACATTTATTAGGCAATAATCGGATTTTAGCCTTAGTGGCTGGCGGTATTTCCATGGTCATTGCGTCGATATTAGTACAGTGGGTAACGGATGTCGCCAAACAAGAACAAACCACTGGAAAAACACCGAAGGCGAAGTTGGTTCCCGAAGGTTCAGAAACAGCTAGCTAATTGATTTCGTAGCAGATGTTACTGTCTTTCCTTAATTGCCTGTGCAGAATAAAGATAATCATAACTTCATACAAATTGCTTCTAGGGTTCCGACTGTGCTCTTAGCTCGGTGACTGGTCCAAGAGAAGCACGCACTCAACTGAGATAGCGACACGGCGGGGCAAAAGCCCGGGAGGTCTCAACGGCAGTAACCACTGTCAAGGGGTCTCCTTTTTTTTATTGTCATGATCTGAAACAATTTGAGGAAGAATAATAATCGAGGAGGAACGGAAACATTATGACCAATAATAATAATCAATCAAGTGAAGCCGATCGCGCTTTAGATAAAGAAAACCGGTTGCCGCTAACGGGATGGCAACAGGAAGTGTCTCAGGGCCTAGATTATGGGTTAGAAGCGGCCGATAGTATTCGCGATCGCGATATTTCAACCTTTTCCCGAGGCGAATTGCCCCACTATGCTGGGATTAATACCTTTCTAAAAGCCCCTTATCTGGAAGATGTCAAGGAAGTGGGAAACTATGATGTCGGAATTGTCGGCGTTCCCCATGATTCCGGCACCACTTACCGTCCCGGCACGCGCTTTGGCCCCCAAGGCATTCGCAAAATTTCTGCCCTCTATACTCCCTATAACTTTGAATTAGGCGTTGATCTTCGAGAACAAATCAGTCTTTGCGATGTGGGAGATATTTTTACGATTCCTGGGAATAATGAAAAGTCGTTTGACCAAATTTCAAAAGGGGTCGCTCACATTTTTAAATCGGGAGCCTTTCCCATTATTTTAGGCGGCGATCATTCCATTGGTTTTCCAACGGTACGAGGGTTATGTCGTCATTTAGGGGATAAAAAAGTGGGCATTATTCATTTTGATCGCCATGTCGATACCCAAGAAACAGACCTCGATGAACGGATGCATACTTGTCCCTGGTTTCACGCCACCAATATCAAAAATGCCCCGGCAAAAAACCTAGTTCAATTAGGAATCGGCGGATGGCAGGTTCCCCGTCAAGGCGTCAAAGTCTGTCGCGAACGAGCGACAAATATTCTGACAGTTACAGATATTACAGAAATGGGATTGGATTCTGCCGTAGATTTTGCCTTGGAACGCGCTTTAGATGGGACGGATTGTGTATATATCAGCTTTGATATCGACTGCATTGATGCCGGGTTTGTTCCGGGGACAGGTTGGCCGGAACCAGGCGGGTTATTACCCCGAGAAGCCCTTTCTTTGTTAGGAAAAATTGTACAGCAAGCACCGGTTTGCGGCTTAGAGGTAGTGGAAGTTTCTCCACCTTATGATGTTAGCGATATGACCGCTTTAATGGCGACACGAGTCATTTGCGATACCATGGCGCATTTAGTTGTTTCTGAACAACTGCCTCGGCAAGAAAAGCCCGGTTATATCCATGAACAAGCCCAAGAAACAGCAGATAATTGGCGCTAAAAAGAGGCTAAGTTCCGATGCATGAAACCGACATGACCAAAGCCTTAATTCTCACCATTAAAGATTGGTGGGAAGCGCAACCAACACCGCCCAATATTGAAAAAATTCATTTGCTAGTGGGGGAATTTACTTGTGTGGAACCTCGCAGTTTGCAATTTGCTTTTGAAACGCAAACCCAAAACACATTTCTATCTGGAGTAGAATTAGTAATTAAAGACATTCCTTTGATTGCTTTTTGTCATCCTTGCCAGCAACAATATTGGCCAAAAATCGGAGAACAATATGCTTGTCCCCATTGTCATTCTCCCATGGAGGATATTCGCTCAGGCAGAGAACTAAAAATTGATCGTATTGAATACAGTGAAAACAATTCGCTTGCTTCTTCTTAAAATTAAAATTATTAATTCGGTAAGAAAAGATGCACCAAACAGTTAATGCCGCCTTAGGGGTCAATCTTCTTCAGGCGAACCAAACTGAAGCTAACCATAATCGAGACCATTTTGATGCTTGGGGAATCACTTGCTTCAATTTAATGAGCAGCCCAGGCGCTGGAAAAACGGTTTTATTGGAAAAAACGCTCTCGGTTTTGTCATCCCAACTTAATTTGGCGGTTATTGAAGGGGATATGACAACAGAATTAGATGCGGAAAAATTGCGTCAATCAGGGGTTCCTGTTATTGGGATTAACACCGGGCGTTCTTGTCATCTCGATGCCAAAATGGTGGCTGGTGGATTGCATCAGCTTCAGGAAAATTATCAACCGGAAACCTTTGATTTAATTTTTGTGGAAAATGTGGGGAATTTAGTGTGTCCTGCTGAATTTGAAGTGGGAGAACATACTAAAGTTGCGCTGCTTAGTGTCACCGAAGGGGACGATAAACCGCTAAAATATCCCGTTATGTTTCAAGAAGCGGACTGTCTTTTAGTGACCAAAATGGATATCGCCCCCCATTTAGATATTGATATCAACCGCATTGAAGAAAATGTCCGGCAAATTAACCCCAATGTCACCATTATTCCAGTTTCAGCAAAAACTGGAGAAGGATTAACGAATTGGTTCAATTGGGTTTATGAACGAATCAATCAAAATAGTATCGCAACTCATTAAAAGAAGACTATGAAATTCACCAAACTCTTATCTCGACTAGCTTTATTTTCCCTAAGTTTAGTTCTCGTGATTAGCTGCAATAGTACCAATGAATCCCCGAATTCCCAAGGCAATACTGATGAACAAGCAACAGGAAAACCGGTTGTCTTGGGGTATAGCAATTGGGCTGGATGGTGGCCTTGGGCGATTGCGGAAAAAGAGGGATTATTTGAACAAAATGGGGCCAACGTGAAGCTGCAATGGTTTGATGGCTATACTTCCTCCATGGAAGCTCTTGCCGCCGGCAAAATCGATGCCAATTGTCAAACTTTAAATGATACCGTTTCCTTTGCCCCAGAGGCTGTCAATGGCGAAGTGGCAGTTTTGGTGAACGACAATTCTGCTGGCAATGACAAAATTATTGCAACTGAAGAAATTCAATCCATTCCGGAATTAAAAGGACAAGATGTCGCAGTGGAAGTTGGCGTTGTGGATGATTTTCTGCTGAGTCTTGCTTTAGAAGAAGAGGGAATGTCACGCAGCGATGTCAATATTGTTGACTTAGAAACCGGGGCGGCAGCGGCTGCTTTTGTTTCCAAAAAAGTGGATGCCGTTGGTGCTTTTCCTCCTTTCTGGTTAACAGCTTTAGAACGGGAAGGCAGTCATGAATTGATTAGTTCGGCAGCTTTTCCTGGGGCGATTCCCGATTTATTAGTAACTACTCAAACCTTAATCGATGAACGTCCTGAGCAAGTGCAAGCGTTGGTTAATACTTGGTTTGATATTCTCGAATTTATGGATAATAATCCGGAACGGGCTGATGAAATCATGGCAGAACGGGCCAATGTGACAACTGAAAAGCTGCAGCTATTTAAAGAAGGAACTGATATGTTCACCTTAGAGGAAAACTTAACAGCTTTTAGCGATGGCAATAGCATGAAACATATGCCTTATGCGGCTCAAGAAATGGCCGATTTTATGGTAAACGTCGGTTTTATTCCGCAAAAATCGGATGATTTAAGTTCAATTTTTAATGACAGCTTTGTAAAAACTTATGCGGAAAAGCAAGAGTAATATTGATCAATTTTTGGTTTCTTGATGGTTATAATTCCTCGCCTGAAATTCTCGCAATAAAATAAGGAGTAATGATGGCTAATGTTTCAGTAGATAACAATCAATCTCAAGGATTGCCGCCGACAATTTTTTGGCGTATTGCTGAAGATATTCCCCAACTTTTGCAGTGGGGACTAATGGCAATTTCGATTATTATTCCTTTCTTTTTATGGTGGTTATTGGCAAGTTTTGGAACAGTTGAAGATGTGTTTCTTCCGAGTCCTCCCCAAGTAGCAGAAGCCTTTGGGCATCTCTGGCAACAAGGACATTTAATTCAAGATACCGCTGCCAGTTTTTTGCGTGTTGTCGGGGGATTTGTTTTCGCGGCAGCGGTTTCCATTCCTTTAGGGATAGCAATGGGAACCTTTGCCAGTATTCGGGCACTATTTGAACCCATTGTCGGTATTATCCGTTATATGCCGGCAGCTGCTTTTGTGCCCCTTTTAATTATTTATTTGGGAATTGGTGAAGCCCCGAAAATTGCACTCATTTTCATTGGAACGCTCTTTTTTAATACTTTGATGATTATGGATGCGGTTAAGTTCGTTCCCAAAGAGTTAATTGAAACCACATATACGTTAGGAGGAAAACGGTGGCAGGTATTATTTCAAGTCATTACTCCCTACGTCGTTCCCAATATTATTGATGCATTTCGCATTAATATGGCAACCTCTTGGAACTTAGTGATTGTTGCGGAATTAGTGGCTGCCGAACAAGGGCTCGGCAAGCGAATTTTATTAGCCCAAAAGTTTCTGAAAACGGATGAAATTTTTGCTTGTTTGATTGTTTTAGGATTAATTGGATTTCTAATTGATTTGTCATTGCGCTTATTGTTTCGAGTGTGGTGCCGCTGGGCAATTAAATAATTTTTTTATGAGTTAATTAGGTGAATTATGCATTTAGAAGTCGCGAATTTATCAAAAGAATTTACAACCAAAGAAGGGAACGTTTCTGCTCTCAAAAACGTCAATTTACATATTGAAACCGGAGAATTTGTGTGTACTGTCGGGGCATCCGGTTCTGGAAAATCAACCCTGCTGCGATTAATTGCAGGACTGGACTATCCCACTTCCGGTAAAATTACAGTTGATCAAGTGCCAGTGATTGGTCCAGGGCGCGATCGCGGGATGGTTTTTCAACGCTACACCCTCTATCCTTGGCTGAATGTCGCGAAAAATGTGGAATTCGGTCTAAAGTTGCAAGGCATTCCCAAAGCCCAACGACGGGAACGGGTTTCTTATTATTTGGATGTGGTGGGATTGACTCAGTTTAGAAAAAATCTCCCAAAAGCCCTTTCTGGAGGAATGAAACAACGGGTTGCCATTGCTAGGGCATTAGCCTGTGAACCGAAAATTTTATTAATGGATGAACCCTTCGGGGCTTTGGATGTGCAAACCAAAGAAAGCATGCAACAGTTTTTATTGGAAGTTTGGCGGCGCACGGGCACCACCATTTTAATGATTACCCATGATGTGGAAGAAGCGGTGTTTCTGTCCCAGCGAATTTATGTATTAACCGCTCGTCCCGGAACTGTGAAACAGGAATTTCAGATTAATTTACCGGAAAATGAACAAGGGGCGCGATCGTATCACGTTAAAACGCTGTCTGATTTTCAACGGTATCGAGAAAAGATTACCCAACTCCTTAGAGACAGCACTGTTGAACAAGAAGTGATGGTGGGATGAAAATGAACGAGGCGCAATCCGCTTACTTAGGCAGTTGTTAATTTAAGTATTATTGCTTGCTCTGCATAACCATTTGATCCAGTAGTGACAATGTGATGATTTGACAAAGATATATAAAGAAGCATCAATCATTGTGATAATTCTGATATGGTTGATATACGCTATTAATCAAGGAGTGAGACTCCCTTAAACAGACGTTGGGGAGAGTTAAGTTGTGGAATACGAGATTCGATATAAACCTGCTTTTTCAACGATATTTGTAGCGCTGAAGCCGGGAGACAAGATTACGGCTGAAGCCGGGGCAATGACTAGCATGGATGCCAACCTTCTGATGAAAACAAAATTTTCAGGAGGGTTTTTTTCTGCTTTACTTAAGAAGTTTCTCGGGAAAGAATCGCTATTTGTCAATACGTACATCAATAATAGCGATGAAACCTTAAGCATTGTCTTAAGTCAATCCATTGTTGGGGATATTGAAGCCCTTGCGTTGGAAGATAGCGAAATTTGTTTGCAACCGGGGGCTTATATTGCCCATACTTCCGGCATTGATATGGGAGTTGCCTTTGCCGGATTTGCCAGCTGGATAGCAGGAGAAGGCTTATTTAAGCTGAAGCTGAAAGGGCAAGGAACTGTATTTTTTGGGGCATATGGCGGTTTGACCAAAAAAGAAATTTCTGGGGATTATGTGGTGGACAACGGGCATTTAGTGGCCTACGAACCGAATATCCAGATGGGAATCCGTCTCGCTGGCGGCATTTTTGGTTCCCTTACCTCTGGTGAAGGCTTAGTGAACAAACTCAAAGGCAGCGGAACAATTTATCTACAATCGCGCAGTGTCAATAGTTTAGTCAGATTTCTCAAACCAAAAGTACCCAAGTAAAAGCGATGGATATCAAATTACGGTCTCAACCGGATAGCGCGATCGCGCATATTACGTTAGCCAAACAAGAAAACATCTATGCCCAAGCAGGCTGTATGGTTGCCATGAGTGCCGATATTGAAGCGGATACTACTTTGAGGCGAGGCAAAGGCGGTGGCATTTGGGGCGGCATTAAACGCATGGTTGCTGGCGAGTCTCTGTTTTTAAGTCGATTTACTTGCACCAGTGAAGAAGGAGAAATTTTTCTTGCCCCCAAATTAATTGGCGATGTCATGGCCTACGAACTCTCAGGAAATGAATTAGTGGTGCAAGCAGCCTCTTATCTTGCCAGTTCGGAAAACGTCGATCTTGATGTGGGGTTTCAAGGGTTGAAGTCCTTTTTCTCAGGAGAATCCATTTTTTGGCTATCTCTCTCTGGCTATGGTACAGCAATTATTACTTCCTTTGGGGGCATTTATGCCATTCCTGTCGATGGGGAATATATTGTCGATACCGGTCACATTGTTGCCTTCGAAAAAAGTCTGGACTTTAAAGTGACCAAAGCCGGTTCCAGTTGGATTGGTTCCCTCTTAGGCATTGGCGGCGAAGGATTAGTCTGTCGGTTTGAAGGACGAGGGAAAGTCTATTGTCAAACTCATAATAATGGGGAATTCGGTCATTTAGTCGGGTCGCAACTTCCGCCGCGAAGGGAATAACAGAAAAAGGAATCAGAAGATGGTTAAAGATTACAGTGAATACAGCTACCGCGTGGAACACTCTCCTATCTATGCAGCGCTAACCGTGGACCTAGAAATGGGTCAATCCCTGTTAGTCGAATCCTCAGCTATGGCAGGGATGGATTCTTCCATTAAAATGAAATCGTCGATGCGAAGCGGCATTGGTAAGAGTATCGGACGGTTAGTGAGTGGCGAGTCTCTTTTTGTCAGTAAGTTTACCGCTTCAAAAGATGCTGGGAGTCTTTATCTTGCCCCAGCGACATCAGGAGACATTGTCCACTATTACCTCGATGGCAAAACCGGATTAATCGTTCAATCCTCAGGGTTTCTGGCTTGTAGTCCCAACGTAGAAACGGAAACCAGGTTTGAAGGGTGGCGAGGCTTTTTTAGCGGTGAATCGCTGTTTTTAATTCGTGCTGTGGGAGAAGGAGATTTCTGGTTTAGTTCCTATGGCGCAATTATTGAAGTACCTGTGACTGGAGAATATATTGTCGATACCGGCTATATTGTTGCTTTTGAAGATAGCTTAGATTATAACGTGGAACTCATTGGCGGACTTTCTTTCAAAAACTTGAAAACCGGTATTTTTGGCGGTGAAGGATTAGTTTGCCGCTTCCAAGGGGAAGGACGAGTGTGGATTCAATCCCGTAAACTGAGTCAACTGATTAATTTTCTTAATCCTTTTCGAGCGGTTAAAAGCAACAATAATGACAATGGCGATGATTGAAACATGGAAGACATTTGGTTACTGGCAGGAGGCGGACTCTTTTCGGGGTTGCTGGCTGGGTTATTAGGGATTGGCGGCGGCACTGTTTTAGTTCTCATTATTATTACCGTGGGCTATACGCCTGTACAAGCGGTGGCAACCAGCAGTCTCGCCATTGTCTTAACAGCCTTATCCGGCAGTATTCAAAACTACCGCATGGGCTACTTGGACTTAAATCGGATATGGAGTTTAGGCTTTTCTGCCATTATTACTGCCCAACTGGGGGCTTATATTGCCACAGGGCTTCCTGATAATCAACTTTTAATTGCCTTTGGTATCTTACTTCTCGCCAATATTGGTTTAGCCAGTTGGCGGAAAAAACTCGTTCAACAAGAAGATCCAAGTCAACAACAGACACGAAATCAAACTTTAGCGCGGATTGCAACAGGAGGAATCGCCGGATTTTTTGCGGGCTTATTTGGCATTGGCGGCGGCGTCATCATGGTACCGTTGCAAATGGTTTTACTGGGAGAATCGATTAAAGTTGCCATTCAAACCAGTTTAGGGGTTATTGTCATTACTTCCGTTTCGGCAACTCTAGGCCATGCTTGGCAAGGGAATGTTCTTTTTTTACAAGGATTGGTGTTAGGATTAGGGGGATTAGCGGGGGCGCAGTTGAGTACCCGTTACTTGCCCAAACTGCCCGATCGCGCGATTCGATTCGGTTTTTATACCCTACTGGCGTTACTTGCCGTTTATACGTTTTGGCAGGCTGGCCTTTTTGGCAATTAAACCGGATTAACTTCTCGAATTTCGGTATATTCAAAGCCGTTTTCACTCGGTTTTACTAAGGGATACCGTTGCCCATTAATGGTTAACCAGTCTTCTTGACAATCCGGTTTCGGAGAAAAGTAAACTAAAACATATTGTTTCCCAATAAAGGGAGTCATCTCTTCTGCCACTTCCCCGCGCCATTGAGTTTTTGTTGCCAACACCACCAGCTGATTGGCAATGTTCGGCAAGGCTTTTGCCACCTGTCGGCGGTAAACTTCATCCAAACTGCCAAAGGGCGAATCCATCACCATCGGAAATGTGCTGCTATCAGGGGCAATGAGGGTATTCTTGGCACTCCAATTGCGGACGCGATCAATAATCCCGCCAATTAAAGAGAGACTTAAAATCTGATTTTCTCCCGTAGAAGCAGCGACTAATTGTTCTTCTCCCGTGGTTTGTTCCACCAAACTCAACTCATAATTTTGATCTAGCTTGGGTAAATAGGGCGTAAAAGAAATATTGGCAAAAATTTCCTGAACTTTCTGTTCCAAAGTGACTCGAAACCGACGCTCAACATCCGCTTTGAGTTTTTGAATACAATGAATCGCTTCCTCAGTTGCTTTCCATCGACGCTGTGCTAATTGATGCTTTTCTTCCTTGCTTTGTTCTTGATCTAATTGTTTAGATAGGGTTTCTAATTGTTCTGTTTTTTGTTTGAATTCTATTTCATTGCGTCCTTTCTCTAAAAGGAACTCTTCCAGTTCTTTTTCGATTGTATCTAATTCAGTTTGCAATCGTTTAATCTCCTGATCTGGATACTCTCTCAACTGCTGTTTTACCGTTTCCAATTCATTCTCTAACTTGGCAACTTTTTGGCGTAATTCAGCAATTTGTTCTTGAGTGTCATCAACGCTTTCCCAAAAATTCATTGCTTGTTTTTCCAACTGTTGGGTATGGGCATGTAACCGAATCAGCGCTTCTTCGACATCGGCATTTTCTGCCTTATTCTGCCACTGTTTAACTTGATCGTGAGGATGTGTTCCTGGTATGAGTTCTGTCCCGCAAATGCAAGACTGTTGGTTTAATAATTTGTCAACAAATGCCTTTTTTATACCATTGGGAAGTTCTTGGATTTGATCAAATTGATCAAATAAACTGGAACACCTCTGGGCTATCCCCTCCATTAACACAGTATAACCTTGACTGGAGATGGTTTGTTTAATTTTTTGATTGAGACGAACTAACTGTTCTCTAGTTTCCTTTAATTCTAGCTCTAAATTGTTTTTAATACTCTGTAAATTTTCTGCCTTTTTGAGCGCTAGCAACTCTTCTCCTAAAGTTTGTTTGAGGTTTTGTTTTTCCTCAATTGTCTGTTTGATAATATTTTGACGTTCTTGAATCGCCTCAGTATCTTGTTCTAATGTTTGTTTTTGCTTTAATAATTGTTTAGTCTTAATATCGCCAATATTGCGTAATTCTTCTTCTAAACTGCGACGAGCATTTTTTAAATGTTCAGCAGACCGTTCAAAAATTTTAATGCCTAACAGTTCTTTCGTCGCTTCCGTTAGTCCCGTCTTTTTCTGATACCGAATAATATGATCAATGCGTTCCCCATCAAAGAAAAAATATTGATGCAAACTTGTTGGTAAAATACGGCCAATAATATCATCAGGATGTTCTAAGGGATGTTGCCAACAGCCATCATCTCCGGCAATTAGCATAAATAACTGACTTTCGCTGTTTTCTATTGTTTCATTATTTTGATGTTTGGTGGCATAACAGCGACGCTTAAATTGATACGATTTATAATCATGTTCAAAGCTCAATTCCACAGAATACTCCACTGACTTTCCAGGAATAGCTTCTTATATCGCTCGTTTATTGACTAACTGTTCTGAGTTGGCAAACGCTGCCGTGAACTCTTCATAAAGTACCCAAGTGAATGCGTTTAAAAGGGTGGTTTTACCTGCCCCATTATTACCATGAATAATTGTGGTATTCTTGGGTTCACCAGATAATTGAATCTCTGGTGTAAAGCCATAAAACTGACGGAAATTGCAGAGCTTAATTGACTTTAATTTCATTGCACCACGCTTTTAATAATGTTGAGAACATCGTCATTAATGTAGCGAGGGGATTTCTGATAAAGTTTCTTTTTTTCTAGTTGTAAAACTTGGGTAACAATTTCCTGAACTTCCGGGGAAAAGCGATTTAGATTAGCTTGCAGATAGTCTTCATCTTGCGTGGCACTCATAACAGTTGAGAATGAAAACAGGATCGTAGGTGGGATTCAATTTTATTTTACCCCACCTCGATTAATTATTGCGCATCAACCACAAAGGGAAATTCATGAAACAATAGACAAAGACTGTTTCGACAGCACTTGTTGATAATAGTCTCGCAACTGTTGCGTTGCTGCGGGCCATCCCCAACATTCCGCTTCTTGGCGAGCTTTTTCCCGTAGCAATTCCCGTTCTGATTGGGCTTGTAAAAGCCGTTGGGCAGCACTGACTGCCCCTTGTGGATCCTTGGGATCAAATAAATACCCATTTACCCCATCAATGACAATATCAGGAATCCCGCCCGATCGCGCAGCGACAACAGGACAACCGGCAGCCATGGCTTCTAATAACACTAACCCCAAGGTTTCAGTGCGTGAGGGGAAAATAAAGGCATCTGCCGAGGCATAGGCCGCGCCGAGGGTTTCTCCTTCCAAATAGCCCACAAAATGGGTTGGGGTATCGGCAAAATGCTTTTCCAAGGTTTCCCGATAGGGGCCATCCCCCACAATGGCTAGTCTGGCATTGGGAATCGCTTCTAAAACGGGTTTAATTTCATCAATTTGCTTTTCTGCCGAAACCCGCCCCACATAAAGCAATAAGGGATCCTCGGGATAGCCTTGAGATAAATATTCCCGCATCCGGCGCGATCGTAGTTGGGGACGGAATAATTCTGTATCGACGCCTCTTTGCCAAAGTGCCACCCGCTCAATGCCATGCTCGCTTAATTCTTCCATCATTGCCGTAGAAGTGCATAGATTTAACTCAGCTTGATTGTGAGCAGCTTTGAGCAATTCCCACAAGACACCTTCTAACGCCCCCATGCCATAATGCTGTAAATATTGGGGCAAATGCGTGTGATAAGAGGCAATGAGCGGCAATTCCTTGGTTTTGGCATAATAGAGCCCTGCTAACCCTAAAACAGCAGGATTTACGATATGAATAACATCCGGTTGAAAGTCTTCTAAGACTTCGCCAATGGAAGGGTGAGGCAAAGCAAGTTTTAACTCAGGATACAAGGGCAATGGCATTCCAGAAATTCCATGGATTCTTGCGCCTTGATATTCTGTCAATCCACCATCTGGGGCAACCACTAACACTTGATCGCCTCCCTGTTGTAAATGATTAATCGTGTGGCATAAGCGGGTAACAATGCCATCGACTTTTGGTAAAAAGGTTTCAGTAAACAGGGCTATACGCATAACTTCTACAGCTTGGACACAATGAATTAGCCTTAACAGCGATGACGCCTTTTAAAAGAGAAGACAACTTAATCATCCCTGATTGTAGAACGCCATTGACGCATTTCACCAAAAAAAATTATTATCATAGCGTCCTGAGAAGACACTTACCCGTAAGTCCCCTCCCTCGATTTGCAATAACCATCAATGATAATCCGCAATCCTAAACCTTGGCAAAACCCGCGTTCTCCCGTTACTTCCAAACGGTTATATTTCAATCGCCGTCACTTTATTAAAAGTCTGATTGGTACGACGCTAGGGGCAACGACGCTTTCTCTGGCAGGCTGTGAAACATCAAATTCAGAACAAGCAGCCTTAAAAGAGACCCTCAACCAACCGAAAATTTCTCCTCTCTCCACCAATCCCAAGTTTGCTTCTGTTAACCGTCCCGTTACAGATGAAATTCTAGCTGGCAGTTACAACAACTTTTATGAGTTTGGCGGGAATAAGTCAATTTGGTCTAAAGCACAAAACCTGCCTACTGATAATTGGCAAGTCGAAGTAACCGGGTTGGTAAAAAACCCCAAAACCTATGATTTAGACGATATTAAAAAACAATTTCCCATAGAAGAACGCATTTATCGCTTTCGCTGCGTGGAAGCGTGGTCTATGGTATTGCCTTGGGTGGGCTTTCCCATGAAGGAATTGATTAAAGCGGTAGAACCGACTTCTCAAGCGAAATTTGTTCGTTTTACCTCCTTTTATGACAAGAAAGTGATGCCGGGACCGATGTTTAATTTTGGGGACCTGCCTTGGCCTTATACTGAAGGATTGCGCATCGAAGAAATGGCCAATGAATTAGCCTTTTTTGCCATTGGCATATATGGCGAGGAACTGCCGAAACAGCATGGGGCGCCGATACGGGCAGTTTTACCCTGGAAATACGGCTTTAAAGGGGCCAAATCCATTGTGAAAGTCGAATTCCTCGCAGAACGCCCTGCTACCTATTGGAATACCCTCATGCCCAATGAGTATGGCTTTATTGCCAATGTTAACCCCAATGTGCCCCATCCCCGTTGGTCACAGGCAACTGAAAAGTTTATCAGCGACGGACCGGATTTATCTTGGGAGATTAAAGAAACGCAGTTATATAACGGATATCAAAAGTACGTGGCGCAGTTATATCAGTCTGAAAAAACTTAATCAGCAATTTCTCCGCTAGGTTTGCCTTTCTTTGGCTTCCTGCTTTAAATCGCAGATTAACAGATGGGGATAAACGTCGCCGGTTTCTACAATCCGTTCGTGATGAATTGCAAAGGTTCCTAATTTGTAAATGAGTTTTTTGAATAATCGGTGTCCTTTCCCTACCAATAACACCATACGACCGCCCGGTTCTAAAACGTTTGCCGCTCCCTCCAACAATTTGAGATACAAGCGAAAAAAGTCGATATCAGGTCCTAGGTGCATTCCGTAAGGCGGGTTAGTGACAATGGCGCGAAAGTAGTTAGCGGAATAGCCCTGGTCTAAATCTCTTGCGTCAAGTTGCTTGAGATGCCCTCGATGGGACAGATGATTAGCCTCAAGGTTGGCTTTTGCCCCTTCTACCGCTTCTTTGCGGCGATCGCTGCCATAGAGTTCCAAATGGGGAAACACCGTCCCTGCCTCAATCAAAATCGTACCAGAACCGCAAAAGGGATCTAACAAATGCCCCTCTCCTTCTAATTCACACAAATGCAACAGCCCATACGCCATGGTGGTTTTGATGGTAATACGCGGCAGCCAAACTTTTTGATGCCGCCGACTCAGAGAAGTCTTTGTTAGTTGCAGACTCACTAAACACAAGTTATCGAAAATATCCACTCTGACGTTGACATCAGGATGATTTAAATCAACAGCTTTGCCATAGCGTTCTACTAACGTAGCACCGGCAATTCGTTGCACCTCCATACTGTTAAACAAATGCTGGCCGCTTCGTTTGGTGGTAACGCGAAACGCCTTAGCCGATTCCATTTCCGGAATATCCAATGCCTGTATTTCCTGATAAATTTGATCGAGAAAATCTACTTCTGGGGATTTGTAAAAGGGATAAAGATGGCGCATAATGTGAAATGCCGATCGCGCCTGAAACGCTACCTCTTCTAAGGTGGGATCGGAACTTTCCACAAAAATTTGTCCGTCTAAATGAAAGGGCTTGCGTTGGATAGTTGCAATTTTACATCCAGCTTGCGAGGCTTTATTGCGGAACTCTTGTTCTAATACATCTTCCATTCCAGGATTGGTCGTTAAACGCAATTGGGTCATGTTGATGTTTGTAGAAACTGCAGAGTTCCCATTGTAGCGTGCTTTAAAGATGACAATTTGCTAGGTTTAGAATTAATGTTCAACCATTTTCCCTGATGCTACCGGTTAAAGACGCAGAAAATCTGATCCTAAATCACGTTCAACCCTTAACCGAAACCGAACCTGTGAGTTTAGATGCTGTTGCGGGGAGAGTTTTGGCAACGCCAGTCAGCAGCAGCTTAGACTATCCCCATGACGATAATTCCGCCATGGATGGATATGCAGCGCGATCGCGCGACTTAACCGAAGCCAGTCCAGAGCAACCGGTTTCCCTTGATATTGTGGAAGAAATTCCGGCAGGGGTTCCCCCGCGCCACCCTTTAAAAACCAAACAAGCAGCGCGCATTTTTACCGGCGGGGTGTTGCCCATTGGGGCCGATACCATTATTATCCAAGAAGAAACCCAACGGGAAGGGGATCAGGTCAAAGTTTTTTCCTCACCTACCCCTGGGCAATTTGTTCGCAAAAAAGGGAGTTTCTATCAAGCGCAACAACCGTTGCTTCCCTCCGGCCTTACAGTAGGCGCCCCGGAATTGGCCATTTTAGCGGCAATGCAATGTCGGGAAATTTCCGTTTATTGTCGCCCGCGGGTCAGTATTTTTTCCAGCGGCAATGAACTCATCACGCCGGATCAAACCTTGCAACGGGGACAACTGGTGGATTCCAACCAATATGCCCTAACCGAATTGGTGAAAGCTCAAGGGGCAATTCCCATTCCCTTAGGCATTATACCGGATGAGCGAGACGCATTGAAAAGCGCGATCGCGCAAGCTATTTCTTCTTCCGATTTTGTCATTTCCACCGGCGGCGTTTCCGTGGGGGATTATGATTATATTGAGCAAATTTTAAAAGAATTAGGGGGAGAAATCCACATCAATTCTGTTGCCATTAAACCGGGAAAACCTCTGACTTTTGCCGCCTTTCCCAACTGCTATTACTTTGGCTTGCCAGGAAATCCGGTTTCTGCGCTCGTTACGTTTTGGCGATTTGTCTCTCCTGCTCTCAAAAAATTATCGGGACAAACCAACAATTTGCAACCTAATTTTGTTAAAGCTAAAACTGAACAAAAACTGCAAGGAAATGGGAAACGAGAAACTTATCTATGGGGACAATTAAAAATAATTGCTGGGGAATATAAGTTTCATTTAGCGGGAGGCAGTCATAGTTCCGGCAACTTAATCAATCTTGCCCAAACCAATGCTTTAGCAGTCATTCCAGTTGGCGAAACCGTTATTTCAGCTCAAGAAACGGTAGCAGTAATGCCCATCGAATAATTATATCAATTGGTATTGTTCTAACATCGCCTTAGCCTGAACTTTGGTTAGCTGCTGTTCGAAATACTCTCCCCAGCATTGTCTGGATACTAACCGAATGCACCTTTATCAGCTTCTATCCCACAGAGCGCGATCGCGCTTTTTATACCATTTTTATCAAGTCGGGCTACAGTAAAAACGCTCAAAACCTTGCTATAGCGGGACATAAGTGTAGCATTATTTCTTGAAAATGGTATTATACCGTTTATCAAAAGTCACTGGAAACTTAACCCCAGTTTGTAGAGATGTGTGATGCAGTATCTCTCTAGCCACTTTTGAGAATTGGTATTATTAACTTGCTTTGGAAAAAGCGAGACAAAATTGCCGTTTTTTTAATCGATAGGCAGAGATTTTTTTAACAGGTTCTAATGAATTTTCCTGAATTTTGAAATTCGACAGTCTGTCTTTTGACGAATTAACAGAGGATCGCTTATACTCTTATGGCACTGATTTGCGGAATAATAGATTGATGGGACTGTCTCTAAAAAAACAGAAACTAGTTAACATTGGTGTTGCCCCCCATGATGGTATATTTTGTATTGGCATTTCTCCTCATGGTTTAATTTCCATTGGTGCTATTCCTCACGGTTTGATCTCCATTGGTT
This sequence comes from Cyanobacteria bacterium SW_9_44_58, assembly GCA_003021905.1. Classification (GTDB taxonomy): domain Bacteria; phylum Cyanobacteriota; class Cyanobacteriia; order Cyanobacteriales; family Rubidibacteraceae; genus Halothece. The sequence goes on from PXPI01000113.1 coordinate 20,709, forward strand.
TAATTCCAATGGGACTCTTTTCCCTGGGACTTGTTTCTATGGGAATTGTTTCAATTGGTCAAATTACTATGGGAATCGTGAGTGTAGGACAAAAAAATATGACCGTTATTGAACTCAATGTCGGTGACGTTTCCTCTGAGAAGAAGTTACAAGAAAAAGAAAATGGTCATCATATGTCTCATTAATTGGCTATTTTTTGTTGGCTAATTTAGCAATTCTATTGCTTTTAAAAAACGATTAAATCAATCCTGAAATTGATGACACCTTTACCAAATGAACGTCCGAAAAAATTATCTTTAGGCCCTTTAGAAAAAGAAATTTTAGAAATTGTTTGGGAATTGGGTTGTGCCAGCGTGAAAGCTATTCATGAACGTATTTTAAGCGATCCCGACCGAAAATTGGCTTATACCTCAGTAACTACTGTGTTGCAACGTTTGACGAAAAAAGGTTGGCTGAAGTGTCATAAACAAGGACGGGTATTTTATTGGCAGGCCAAATTGTCTAAACAACAAGCCCAAGCCTTGACAGCTTACGAACAATTAAATCAGTTTTTAGCAGTAAGCAATCCGGATTTAGTGGCTTCTTTTGCAGACAATCTTGATCGTACGAGTTTAGAACAACTGGACGCGATCGCGCAGCGTTTAAAAACGATTCGCCAGCAACGGGAGGAACAAGACTAATGCATACGGTGATGATTATAATGGCCCTGTTCAGTGCTGTGATCATCCGTTGGCTGTGGTCGCGGCAATCTCTTAATTATCCCCAACGCTGGCAACAAACCCTATTTTATTTTCTCTTTCCCCCTCTGTTGTTGATGATGACAGCCATGGCAGTCTTGGGAATGGGATGTCAGGGAAAAATGTTGGGGTTAGAAACTGGCTGCATTAGTTATGGGCTGACGTTATTATTTTTGCTGGGGGCAATCGCAACGTTGCTGCGGCAATTTTATTTAGGAGCGCGATCGCGGCGACAGCTTCCACAATATCAAACCCTGACCGTTGCCGGATATACTGCCCATCTTCTCCCATTATCTATTCCCTACACTGCTCAAATGGGTTGGCGACAGTCGCAACTGGTTATTAGCGAGGGCTTACTCTCGATTCTCGATACCGCCCATTTAGAAGCGGTCATTGCCCACGAACAAGCCCATGTTCACTATCGAGATACCTTTTGGTTTTTTTGGTTAGGGTGGTTGTACCGAACAACCTTTTGGCTGCCCAAAAGTCGCCATCTCTGGGAAGAATTGCTCTTATTGCGGGAACTGCGGGCTGATTGGAAAGCCAGTCAAACCGTTGATCCAATTCTACTGGCAGAATCATTAGTGACGGTTGCCAAGTTTCGAGTTCACTCTCCCGAAGTTGGCTGTGCCGGTTTAAGCTGCACGGCAAACCAGAGTCGCTTAGAAGAGCGCATTGAAGCCTTAATCAATCAAGAACAAGTCATAACGCCCCCTTTAGTGAATTTAGGGCGAGAATTACTTTGGACATTAATCCCTTTGGCAACAATCCCTTGGCATCAAAGATAAGTAGATAGGACTTGTTCCTTGTTAAAATTCAAGAGGTTCTTCTGGCATGTTGCATTTGCCAGCACCTCAACATTCCTCTTTAAAAATCTTCTCGTCGTGAACGACGGGGTTTCAGACCCGTGATTCAATAATGAAGAAAGCTCTTACCTTGGCAAGTCTGCTGTTAACAGGAATTATCTTCCCAGTTGCAGCAGCAGCTCAGTTTATTAATAACGACAACAGTTGTCCTGCTCCGATTCTGTCACGGCTTGATCGGCATAAAATTGCCCCTGGAGAAACCATTAAAGGGATTGCGCAACAATATGGTTTACTCCCAGAAACTCTAATTCGTTTAAATCCCAGTTTGCAAAAAAATCGCGATGTTCCTGTGGGAACTGAAATTCGCATTCCTCCCTTTAACGGCATTCGCATCGAAGTGCCGCCGGGAACCACCTGGCAAGATTTAGAACAAGCTTATGGCGTTCGCGCTGATGTTTTATTTGAACTCAATGGGTGTACTAGAGAACCGCAGGTGGTATTTCTACCGGGGGTTGCTTGGCAAGGGAAAGATCCCAAGGCAGTTTATAACTATACTGGCCTAAGTCATTATCCGCTTCCTCAATCGGGGGAAGTGGGACAGAATTATGGTTGGTATAGCAATCCCAATACCAATGAACGCAGGTTGCATAGCGGTGTCGATTTGGTGGCAGATGTGGGAACCCCGGTTTTAGCCGCAGAAGCCGGAACCGTAACTTTTGCCGGAAAACATCCGGTTTATGGCAATTTTATTGTTATCAACCACAGTCAGGGACAACAAACCCGCTATGGTCATCTGAAAACCATGCAAGTGGAAAAGGAACAATCAGTGAATGCGGGAGAGAGGATTGGTACAGTCGGCAAAACGGGACAACCCCACATCAAGCGATCGCATCTGCATTTTGAAGTGCGTCATAAAAGCCCCCAAGGTTGGGTAGCACAAGACCCGGAAATTCATTTGCAATCGCTGAATGAGGCGGTTAGCCAATAAAACTAAACTTTATTTTTTTCAGATAACGGTGTGAATGGGAACCACTTGTACCACGCAATTGCTATACCCTAATGCGTCTAAACTGTTGACAAATTCCGGGGTCCAAACTGTTTCTTGAACCGGAATATTCTGTTGCTTTAAAACGTTAATGAGGCGCGATCGCGCGATCCCCGATAAGGCATTACTCACCGCAGGCGTCCACCAAATGCCGTCTTTCCATCCCCATAAGTTGCCAGTACCGGTTTCCAACCAATTCCCATTTTCATCCACTAAAATTGCCTCTTGGGCGCCTTTTTGCTTGGCGGTTTGCAATGCTAACCAACTACTCAAATAATTGCCGGTTTTATGTTGGGGAAAACTGCGACGAAATTGCCCATCCTTCGCTAACCAAGCAATAATTCCTTGTTCTTGGCGTTGGGTTAAATCACTGGGTAAAGCACGCCCGGTAATCCATTCCCGGCCATCGGGAAAAATGGTCATGCGCAAAACCGGAAACTGTTGGCTTAACCGTTGGGCTCCCTCACGCAGTCGATTCCAGTCGGGTTGTTGCCAAGAAAAAGCTTGAAGCGATTGTGACAAGCGGTGACAGTGGTCACGCCATTGGCTTAAAGGGTGATCTAAATCCTGTTCATAGACACGTAACGTGGTGAACACTGTTGCCCCATAAAGCAATCCTGGATCATTAATGGGAAGGGTAATCGCGTCTCCTATGAGCAGTTGGCCATCATACCAATGAGTCATGAGAATTGTGATGCTTGATTAGCGTATCCGAACTAAAATATTAACAATCAAGTGTCTAATCAAGTGATCAAGAGAGAGCATCCGTTAAGGAAATGGCAATATTGGGAAAACTTTGTAGAATTTTTTGATCAGCGGTTACAAGCTGGGTTTGCAGTTGCATCGCTAGGGGAACGAACTCACAATCATAAGCAGAGCAATTGCTGGTTTCCACTAAACGCAACACATCAAAGGAAGCAACTTCAAACTCATGTTCCGATAACAAAATTTCTGCTTCTGATTGCATTGAGTAAGCCTGGTTAAAACTTAATAAGCCTTTCCGAATATACAGGGCTAGAACATTACGGAATTCACTGCACCATATCAGGGGAGCAGCCCACTCCGGTTCTTGCATGAGTAAACGCTCCACATTCGCAGTTTGATCCGTAGGTAGATAGAAATAACAAATAATATTGGTATCAACAATAATCATGGGCGACCTTGATCAATCGCAGCGGTAATTTCTTCAAGGTCAAAATTCCCAGAAGATTGGACACTATTCCTAAGCTGGCGAGCGCGCATGAGTCGTTCTTCCCGATTAACTGGTGCTGATAGCAACGTTTTTTCCAGGCAGGCAATTATTTCGCTGTTAATACTGCGGTGATTCGCCTGAGCAGATTGTTTGAGGCGCTCGTAAATCTCATCGGGTATATTCTTAAGGGTAATGGTACTAGCCATAGAAATTTTCGGAAAACAGGTTCCACTATAGAACCATTATGGTTTTTAAAAAGGAAAGCGTCAACTAAATCCCCCTCAATCAGGATCATTGCGAAAGCAACGTTCTGCTGGAGCACGCTACTGTTGAATTAGTGCCCCAATTTTGAAAGCAACGATTTATGACAACACAAATCCCTGAAACCAAAAACTCTGCAAATCCCTATCAGATTTTTCAGGAAACAAATCTCCAGCAGGTTAGCGATGGTGAAAAACGCTCGATTTTCACCGGTTATGAAACGGCAACTCATTTACTGGTTATTGCCCTGCCGCAACTGGGAGATTTTGATAGCTTAGAATATGCTTGGTGGCTGCAACGATCGCGCTCTCAACTAGAAGCGTCCGGTTTAACCATTCGACTGGTGGGCATTGGCAATCTCCCCGGGGGGAAACGGTTTTGTTACTACACCGGCTTGCCGGAAGAAATGCTGTTTGTTGACCCGGAGGCAACACTGCATCAACAGTTAAGGCTTTATCGCGGATTGTCTTGGAATATTCCAGGCTTGCCGAAAGCTATCAATGCGTGGATGAATTTGTTATTAATGTGTGCCGGCATAGGCAGTCCGGGAACCCTGCGAGAAGTGTTGCGGGGATATACGGGAGATCGCGCCGCTCCGCAATTAATTGGCAATGAGGAAGCAATTAAAGCTCCACCATTGCCCACTCTCAAAGGATCATTTTTCAACTGGGCAGGGGGAGACGGCTTTCAACGCCCCTTTGAATTAGCCACGCTTCGGTTGCGGAATATGGGAGAAGTGCTCAGTCATTGGAATACCTATATTCATACCATGGATCATTTGACGCAGCGCGGCGGAACTTTCCTGTTTGATCAAAAAAGAGAGTTGCGTTATGAATGCCGCGATCGCGGGATTTTAGGCTTTGCTAAGAATATGAGCCGTCCTTTGGACTTTCTGGAGGCTTTTCAAAAATCGTCAGTGCCACCGGCCCCAGCAACCAATGATGGTTAATAAACGCAAACCCCGCTTCTTTTCCCAATTCTGCCCGTTTGGAGAGACGATATAAGCGGATTTTTCCTGCCCCGGCAGCAATTTCGACTTGGCTTTCAGTTCCTTCCCACACCCAATCCGCTAAATAATAGCGTCCCTGCGGTTTGAGAGTGCCATAAACTTCCGATAGCACTTGCCTCGTTGGGAATAGTGCAGGAAACTAATGGTATTAAACACCGCATCGAATTGGTTATCTGCTGTGGGTAAATCAGTGGCATCGCTTTCAATATAAATTAGTCGCGACGAATAACGGCGAAACGTTCTGGCTTGGCGCAACATTTCCGGCGAGACATCCAAGCCCATCCCATACAGATTGGGGAAATTCCTGGCAAGCCGTTCTAATAATTGGCCGGTGCCACAGCCTAAATCGAGTACCCAAGGGGTCTCCGGTAACTGAACATAGGATAATAGCCGGCGGTGAACTGCTTGATAGAAAACAGCGGGAAGCAACCAATCGTAAAACCAAGCCCAACGATTAAACAGTTGGATTTTCTGTTGCGTTTCTTGATTGCTCGTGGGTAATGCCATCTTCAGTTAATGCTTGTTCGGGTTGAATCCGATTAACGACTTGCCCCAGTATCGACTCCATTGCAGTGTAAATAGGAGCAAGAAGGTGGGATTATTAACCAAATAGCGTCGCCAAAGCCGTCTGGGTTCTGTTGCTAGGCGATACAACCATTCTAACCCCAATTTCATGAGCCAGCGCGGGGCTTGCGAAACTTCCCCGCTGTGAAAGGCAAAGGCAGCACCGACACCAATCATAACCGCCTTCAGATTGCTAACCGCCTTCAGATTGCCCGCTTGTTTGGCCATCCACTGTTCCTGTTTCGGGCATCCTAAGCTAACAAACACAATGCCGGCGCCAGACTCATTAATCCGTTGGCTATCGCTTTTGGCTTCTTCAGGCGTGAGTTCTCGAAAGGGCGGAGAGTGGGAACCGGCAATGATTAAATCAGGATACCATTGCTGTAAATTGTGTTCTAACTTGGCAAGGGTGAGGGGAGTGGAACCGTAAAGATAGATCGGCACCTGTTCTTGTTGGGCGCGATCGCAGCAGGCTAACATCAAATCTGGGCCATAAACCCGTTGCTGTCCCTTGATGCCTAATAATCGCAACGCCCAAACCAAGGGCATGCCATCGGGGGTTACGAGGGCTGCCCCGTTAATAATTTGTTGATACGGTTTTTGCCAGAATCCCGTCATCACCACATGAACATTAGCGGGAATGACATAGCAACTGATGCGGTTTTTTGCCCAAGCTAGGATCGCGTCGCAAGCAGCTTGATAGCTAGTGGCATGAATCGTGCTGTTAATGACTTGCCTTTCCTGATGCCCCATTAAATTGCTTGTCTTTTTAAAGGCAGAGAGTTGGTTACGACAATGACAGAACTCAAAGCCATAAAGCCTGCCGCGATCGCGGGACTGAGCAAAATGTCATATTTTGGCAATAACACCCCTGCTGCTAAGGGAATGGCAATGACGTTATACCCCAATGCCCAGAATAGATTTTGCCGAATTTTATTGAGGGTGGCAAAACTCAAGCGCACTGCCGCAATAATATCCCAGACGCGATCGCGCATTAACAAAATAGAGGCCGTTTCTAAGGCAACTTCGGTTCCTTGGGCAATAGCAATGCCCACATCGGCTTGGGCGAGTGCCGGGGCATCATTAATCCCATCGCCAATCATGCCCACGCGGCCTTGTTTTTGCGAGGATTGAATTACTTGCGCTTTTTCTTCCGGGTGGACTTCGGCAAAGACGTTTTCTGTGGGGAGATTTAACTGTTGCGCGATCGCGCTGGCCACTCGCTGATTGTCTCCGGTTAGCAACATGACCTGAAAGCCCATATTTTGCAACTTGGAAACCGTTTCCTTGGCTTCTGGGCGTAAACAATCCTCACAGGCAATCAATCCCGCTAATGAGCCGTTAATAGCCGCATAAACCACGGTTTTCCCAGTACGTTCCAGTTCTTGTACCTTATTGTCAACCGTATTGGGTAGCGCAATGGCATTGTCTTGCAACCAATTGGCATTTCCCACCGCAATCTGTTGTTCTTCAATGGTGGCAGTAACCCCAAATCCCGCTTTCGTTTCCTCATGAGTCGTAGGTAAAAGCGAGACGCCTTTTTCTTGGGCGGCAGCAACAATGGCATTGGCAAGGGGATGATTGGTTCCTTGTTCCGCCGAGGCTGCCAATTGCAATAGGGTATCTTCGTTAATATCAGGAGTGGCCGCGACCCAAACATCGGTTACCTTCGGTTCTCCTTCGGTTAAAGTGCCTGTTTTGTCAAACACTAACGTCTTCAAGCGATGCACTTTCTCTAGAACATCGCCTCCTTTCAGCAATAATCCTTGTTTTGCCCCAATGCCAGTTCCCACCAAAATCGCTGTCGGTGTTGCCAATCCCAAGGCACAAGGACAAGCAATAACCAATACCGCAATCATTAACTTCAGACTCAGCAATAGGGGACTGGTTTCGGCGGTTAACTGTGTCCAAACATTGGTTCCCACAAAGTACCAGAAGAGGAACGTTAAGGCAGCAACGGTCATTACCCCATAAGCAAAATAGCCCGCCACTTGATCCGCCAATTTTTGAACTGGCGCTTTGCGCGTTTGCGCGTTTTCCACCGAAGCAATAATTTGGGCTAAGGTCGTATTTTGCCCCACTTGCGTTGCTTTCAGGGTGATCGCGCCGGTTAAATTAATGGTTCCGGCTTTAACGGTATCTTGGGGTTGTTTTGTCACGGGAACCGATTCTCCCGTTAACATGGACTCATCAACCGTGGTTTCCCCTTTCAAAATTTCCCCATCAACCGGCATTTTTTCCCCAGGCAACACGCGCAGCCATTGTCCCGATTGCACGGTGGTCACCGGAACTTCCATGCTTTTTTCCTGTTGGTTCCCGGTTTCTTTCACTAACCGCGCCGTTTGGGGTTTCAGGGAAATCAATGCGGATAACGCTGCCCCAGCTTCGCCTCTTGCCCGTTGTTCCAAGGTTCGTCCCAGTAGAATAAAACCAAGGAGCATTACCGGTTCATCAAAGAAACATTCCCATCCCAGTTGGGGAAACAGGAGGGCAACACAACTTGCCAGGTAAGCACTGACGGTTCCCAAGGCAATTAAACTATTCATGTTGGGAACTCGGTTCCATAAGCCCTTTGCCCCATCAACAATAATTTCTCGACCCGGTAAAATTAAAGCAAGAGTTGCTAATCCCCAATGAAAGCCAATATTGCTCAGTAAGGGAATGTGGAGTCCGGTGAAATGTTTGAGATGCCCCAGACCCGATAAAATAATCAGGACTCCGGCAATGGCAAGTTTTCGGAAATTTTCCCGGTCAGCTTGTTGCCGCTTTTCTTCGTAACTGGCAGCGGTGTCGCTATCTTGATCCGTATTATGCCGTTGCGAGGGAAATCCTTTGGCCGTTAACTGACTGGCAATTTCGTCAGGATTCACTTGATCCGGTTCATACTGGATAACGGCAGTTGCTGTAATTAAGTTAACTTGAGCGGCAATTACGCCGTCGCGCTGCTCAATTTGCCGTTCCACCGCATTGACACAACCGGCACATTTCATGCCGTCCACATCAAGCGTAATGGTTTGCGGGGTCTCGCAGCGAAGCTCAGAGCTGGGTTTTGAAGAAACTTGCATAAGCGCGATCGATAATGATAAGGGGAATAATCAGTACCAGTTTTTTATTTTGACAAATTTTGGGCAAGTGTTCCGGAAAGTTTTAAATAAAGTATAGGTTATCAGAATTTCACTTGAGCGGTGAATTGCTGTTTGAGATAAAAACCTCATTTTTGCTCTAATTTCATCAAGAAAAACTTAACGATTCCTTCTCTCAACGAACAAGCAAGCGCTGTTTTCTTTCCTAAGAAGTATGCTTCGCTCATTATTTATTGTTAAAGTGCAAAAAGATGATTCTAGGGAGTGAATACCATGAAGAAAATCATTTGCCTGTTAACAAAACCTTTGCGGGTTGCTGCCGGTTTACTATTTGTTCTGTTAGGAACAATTCCGACACTTTTAGTGCCTGGTTTCGGTTTATTTTTAGGCTTACCTTTCTTAGTGGTTGGTGGCGCTTTACTCTGTTGCTAAACGCAAATTCTTAACTGTTTAAGCCAAGGTCTGTAGGGTGGGTTCAGCCTACCCTGCCATTTTAACGATTTAAAATAAAAAGCGCATCAATAATGAGCCAACACTGGTGAAAATGCGATTTAATCCCCCACTGCCCCCGTCATCTTGCTCTTTTTTCTGTTTCCTGGCAATTTCCATGGCTTTTAGGAATTGTTGCGAGGCTTGAACACCGGCTTGGTTTTGTTGCTTGGCAAATAAGTCTGCTGCCAGTTGGGCATCTTGAGTGGCAGCGACTTGGTTTCCTAGACGATAGCGGGCAACGCCTCTTCCTAGATAAGCCGGAGCATAGTCGCTATTGGCTTCAATAGCCCGATTGCAGTATTCGATCGCGCTTTCGTAATTCCCCTCTTGGGCTTCGGCGACAGCAATTTGATAGAATTGTTCTGCGGAGCTAGCGGTAGCGGGAACCCCGATCGCGCCCTGAATATAAGCGGTTTCTAAGCTAGTATCTTGCAGTTGGGCATTATTTAAATAAGCGTTTCTTAAATCCGTTCCCTGAAACGTAACCCCGGTCAAGTTTGCGCCCGTTAAGTTCGCCCCATAGAGAGAAGCGCCGGTTAAATTCGCCCCTGTCAAATTGGCACCGCTTAAGTTGGCACGGCTGAGATTGGCATTGGTCAGATTCGCCCCTTGCAGTTGCGCACCGGCTAAATCGGCTCTTACTAAGCCGGCATTCACTAAATTACAGTCTTGACAAGCTTGCGTCGATAGCAGTCTTTCCAGATGATTTAGGTTTTCCGCAAGTGTTGCCGATGGGGGAAGCAACACGGTTAAACAGGCGGCCGCAGTAACAGTACGCAAAAGCATAGGATTCTAAACTGGCAGGAAAAATGACTCGCAAAATTGGGAATAGAAACTGCCACACTAGTGCCAAATCGCAGAATTGACGCTCCAACGGAAGCCAGCGCGTTGGATTCTTGAGCTAATCACTGCCCTTTTGGGTCGCCCCTACTGAGGTCTGACACGATTATGTCCTACCCGAACCTACTAGAATATCACTTGCTATCTAGATGTCCGCATAATTAACCAGTCGCTAAACTGTCTCTATCATCAGGTTGAAAAAAGTTGGCAAAGTGGCAAAAGCTGTATAACGATTTCTAGCAACCAGCACTAGTAGCGCTGTATCCCGTAATTATCCATATAATAGCACGAATGCTATCGCGGGCAAGTTTAAACCAAGGTTCCGACGCTTTTTTATCAGGAATAGGAATGGGAGTAACAAGGATGCCATGGAAGCCAAAAATTAGGGTAGCAAGGGCGCGCGATCGCGCAATATGATAATCGGAGGTCAATAAAAAAAGATGACGAATGTTTTGCTCTTGAAAAGTGTCCACCATGGTTGTAAAGTTAGTAACTGTATCTGTCGCTCGACAATCAAGATGAACTCGCTCCATTGATACTCCGAATTGGGTAAATATCTCTTGTACTCTTTCCCGAGTCGATCCACCGGAAACCCAAACTTCAAGCTCAGGAAAATGTTTTGCAAATCTTGCAGTGGCTACTTCTCGGCCATGTCCGCCTCCTAACAGGAAAATGCCCTGGGGTTGCGGAGCGAGAATATGGGCAATCGTTAGACGAAGGGGAAGGATAGTGCTGCCCACGAAAAAAATGCCCAGAATAACTAACGAACAATAGCCTTTCTGACGAGACATAGGTAACATTGCTAACGTCGGGAATTGGTTAACTGAGAATTAAAATTTTCCTATAATCCTTAACGATGGCGTTTTTGATGCCATTGCCAAGCATGGTCGATAATTTGGCTTAAGTTGGCATATTCCGGCTGCCATCCCAGAACGTGTCGCGCTTTTTCGCTGCTGCCGATTAACATGGCTGGATCACCGGGACGCCGTTCGGTTTCTTTCACCATAAAATTCCTTTGGGTCACTTCTTTGGCCGTGGCAATCATTTCCCGCACGGTAAAGCCATTGCCGTTGCCTAAATTGAAAACCTCACTCTCGCCGCCATTGAGCAAGTATTCCAATCCCAACACATGAGCTTGGGCTAAATCGGTAACATGGATATAATCCCGAATACAAGTGCCATCGCGGGTGGGATAATCGGTACCGAAAATTTGAATCGCGTTTCGTTTGCCTAGAGCAGTGAGTAAAATGAGGGGAATGAGATGCGTTTCCGGATTGTGGTCTTCTCCGGTTCGTCCTTGAGGGTCTGCACCTGCGGCATTAAAATAGCGGAAGCTCACTGATTTGAGACCATAGGCTGTGTCAAAATCTCGGAGAATCCGCTCTACCATCAACTTGCTTTCCCCATAGGGATTAATGGGATTTTGGGGATGGGTTTCGGGGATGGGAACCGTTTCCGGGATACCGTAAGTGGCACAGGTGGAGGAAAACACAAAGTGATTGATCCCGGCTTGCTGCATGGCTTCTAAAAGCGTCAGCGTTCCCACAACATTGTTTCGATAGTATTTCGCCGGATTTTCTACGGATTCGCCCACATAAGCATAGGCAGCAAAATGCATTACCGCAGCAATGTTGCGGGTTTTGAAAATTTCGTCTAGGAGGGCGCGATCGCTGGTTTCTCCCACAATTAATTCTACTTTCAAGTTGTTTTCCGCGACATCCCGATGTCCGTAAACCAGATTATCGAGAATGACCACATTATACCCTTTTTCTTTTAGAGCAAGGACGGCATGAGACCCAATATAGCCGGCACCGCCAGTAACCAGAATCGTTTTCGTTTGTGAAGATGACATAAGATATCACTAAGGAAAAATTAACAATTCGATTTTAAGATACATCTTGCTGTCTAGGAGTTTCCTATCTAGCAAAAGGAGGGAATTTCAGAGGTGTTGCCCCTAATCAAAAGCTATTTCTAACGATGTTGTAGCATGATCGAATCAGACCCTGAAACAAAGGACATAAACATGGAAATAGGTGTTCCCAAAGAGACCAAAGATCAAGAATATCGAGTGGGTTTAACCCCTAGCAGTGTGCGGAGTTTATGTGAAAAAAATCATCAAGTCTTTGTCGAAACGCAGGCAGGCTTAGGTGCCGGTTTAACGGATGATGACTACCGACAAGCCGGGGCAACGATTGTTACCGAGACCAAACAAGCCTGGAATCGGCAGTTAGTGGTGAAAGTGAAAGAACCTCTGCCCGAGGAATATCCCTATTTGCAAAAAGGCCAACTCTTATTTACCTATCTTCACTTGGCAGCCGATCGCGCGCTCACCGAAGCCCTAATTCATTCCGGCGTTACCGCCATTGCCTACGAAACCGTTGAATTGCCTAATGGCAAACTTCCTCTTCTCAACCCCATGAGCATCATTGCCGGACGCCTATCCGTGCAGTTTGGGGCCCATCATTTGGAAAAGCAACAGGGAGGGCGCGGCGTCTTACTCGGGGGCTTTCCTGGTGTGCGTTCTGGGCGAGCAGTCATTCTTGGCGGTGGTGTCGTTGGCACGGAAGCAGCGCGTATGGCAGTGGGCATTGGCGCCCAGGTACAAGTTCTGGATGTCAATGTGGAACGCTTAGCCGAATTGGAAAATCTCTTTGGTTCGCGAGTGGAACTTCTCTACAGCAATTCCTCGCAAATTGAAGCGGTTGTTCCCGATGCCGATTTACTTATTGGTGCGGTACTGACAACCGGAAAACGCGCCCCGAATTTGGTCAGCCGAGAATTAGTCCGGCAAATGCGCCCGGGAAGTGTGATTGTTGATGTGGCCGTGGATCAAGGAGGCTGTGTCGCAACCTTACAGGCAACCTCCCACAGCCATCCCACCTATATTGAAGAAGACGTGGTTCACTTTGGCGTCCCCAATATGCCCGGTGCGGTTCCCTGGACAGCCACTCAGGCTCTCAACAATAGTACCCTTCCTTATGTTCTCCAACTGGCAAATCAAGGATTAACGGCTTTAGAAGACAATCCCATTCTGGGAAAAGGTTTAAATGTGCACAAACAGCAATTAGTCCATCCGGCAGTGCAAGAAGTATTTCCCGATTTGGTCTAACTGCTTATTGATCCCTGTGGGAGACTTCCAAAGGGGCTTGTTGATCAGCGTCTAGGTTAGCCTCTACGGTTTGAATCAGCAGGGGCAAACCAGCACCGTTTAAACCGCGCCGAACCCGATCTGAGGTTTCCGTAACCCCCACAAAAAGCGGATAAGCCTTTTGCGCCCCTTCACTAAAGATGTGTTCTTTATTGGGAGGCATAATCCATTCATAATCTTGATTGAGGCAAACTTCAGTTTGCCGCCAGCGTCCCAGCAATTCGGAAAATTCTTCTTGGGGGCGATGGATAAAGACCATAATTTCCACCCCCATTTTGATTTTCCATTCCGGGTCGCAGGTGATAATGGCTAAGTCACAGGGAATTTGAACGGCTTGGGCATTTTGGGAAAAACTTGCGCCTGAGCAAGATTTGGGGTTGCGCAAACGAACAAGCGGTAACGAAATCGGGATCACGCTCTCATTAGGACGACGTAAACTAGGCAACATTTCCAAGTAAGGTCGATATTGGCGCAGGAGCGCGATCGCGCTCCTGCGGCTAGTGTATTCAGCAAGGAGGGTTTCGTATTGTGACTGTTTAATCGGCATGGTTTGATGGGATCGCGGGTGAACGGATTAACCCAGTTCTTTGAAAATGTTAAACATGGGTAGGAGAATCACCCCTACCAGCGTTGCCACTCCCACCATCATAATCGGTTCAAGGAGACTGGTGAGAGACTTAACCGCTTGTTCCACTTCGTCTTCATAAAAGTCTGCCACTTTCAGCATCATGGCATCCAGTTCCCCGGTTTCTTCTCCGATACTCAGCATCTGAATGGCAAGCGGAGGGAACACATTTTCCCGTTGCAATGCAAGACTAATCATGCCCCCTTGTTGAATTTCTTGTTTTGAGGCATCGATGGCATTGGCATATACTTGGTTGCCGGCTGTATCCCGCACAATATCTAAGGTACTTAGAATGGGAACCCCGGATCGCGTCAGAGTGCCAAAAATCCGACAAAAGCGGGCGACGGCGTTTTTTTAATTAAATCCCCGAATACCGGAATTTTCAATATTAAGGCATCAATTTGCAAGCGTCCGGCAGGGGTTTTGTAATACTGGCGAAAGCCAAAGACAACGGCAGCAATAATCCCAACGGGAATCAAAACCCGAGGACTTCTTAAAAGAGCGCTTAAATCCAACATAAACTGGGTAAGAGCAGGCAATTCTCCCCCTAAATCTTGGAAAATTCCGGCAAAAATGGGAATCAAAAAGATGGTCATCCCCAGAAACACAGCAACGGCAAACAATCCAACCGCCACGGGATAGGCCATTGCCGATTTGATTTGTCCTTGCAGCCTTGCCATATCTTCCAGCAGTTTGGCAATCCGATCGAGAACTTCATCCAGAACACCGCCCGCTTCTCCCGCTTCCACCATACTCACATAGAGTTTATCGAAGCACTGGGGATGTTTGCTCATGGCATCGGAGAGATTGACTCCCTGCTGTACCTCTTCATTTACCGATATTAGGACCTTACGGAGTTTGGCATTGTCGGTTTGCTCAGAAAGTACCCCCAAACAGCGCACAATTCCCACTCCCGCATTGACCATAGCGGCAAATTGACGGGAAAAAACGGCTTTATCTTTAACGCCGACAGTGGTGAGCCGCTCTTCAATAGAGGAGAAATCAATATCAAGATCGAGTCCTGTGGCTTTCGCTCTCCCAATTTTCGGATATTTTCCGCGCAGAAGCTGCTGCGCTTGCACCGGCGACTGCGCTTTGACTTTTTCTTTGGTTCGTTTTCCTTGACTGTCTTGAACTTCAACAACGTAAGTAGCCATGAGTCTAATTCCTTAATTCCTCATTACTTCGTTTGATTTAGCGACGTGCTTGCTGGGCTTTGGGCTTGGTTTTCCCCGAGGCGCCTCCTGTGGTTAAGCGATAGAGTTCATCGGGTTTACTGCTTTTGGCTAAGGCTTCTTCCATAGAAATCGTTCCCTGATTCACCCAGGCGGCTAATGACTGTTCCATGGTCTGCATTCCCAGTTTCATGCCCGTTTGAGTTACCTAAGCCAGTAGGTTGCCCTACTGACTCGGCTCCAGAACGGTGCGTGATAGTTTCCCATCACACCGCTCCTCATCAACGAACACTAACCTTAT
>PXPI01000114.1 GCA_003021905.1 Cyanobacteria bacterium SW_9_44_58
TTGTTACTGTACCTCATGAATTCGAGAATTACTATATCAAATCCCGCACCTATACCAAAAAGGCGTAAGTTGGGTTGAGAGAATAGTTGCTAATACTAGCAGATAATGAAATAATTTGCCCTGTTTGTTTATCAGAAATTAACAATGAGTTTCAATTTCAATCGACGAGAATTTTTATTAGCCTTAGGCACAGCAGTTTGGATAGGTGCCTGTCAGTCTAGTCTAATTCCACGACCAATAATCAACAAAATCTCTCGGGATCACTTCGGATTGTTGCATTGCAATGGGGATTTGTTGAAAGTTTATTGGCCTTAGGCATTCAACCGGTTGGTGTTGCTGATATTCAGGGATATCGGGACTATGTGAATATTCCGCTTAAATTGGCAGATACTGTGAAAGATGTGGGAACACGGCAAGAACCGAATTTAGAAGTGATCGCGCAACTCCAACCGGATTTAATCTTAGGGGTTGAGTTCAACCATAAAGGAATTGCATCAGCATTAGAAAAGATTGCAACGACCCGCTTATTTCAGTTCTACTCAGAAAAAACCGCTCAATTGACTCGCCTCAAAGAGATGTTTTTGGAAATAGCGAACTTAACCAATCATCAAGAACAAGGCAAGCAACAACTGCAACAGTTAGAAACAACCTTAACCGAAATTAACCAACAATTAGCACAAAAAGGATTAACGCAACGTCCCATTGCTTTAGCCGCAGTCAATGACGCCAGTTCGATTCGTTTATTTACGGATAATGCTTTAGCAATACAACTTCTGAACGCGATCGGTCTGGAAAATGCGTGGGAAGGAACGTTCACTCAGTTTGGCTTTAATAAAGTCGGCATTGAAACGCTAACAAATATTCAAGATGTTAATTTTATTTATGTTCCTTACAATCAACGGAACAAAAACGATATTACCGATCATCCAGTATGGGAAAAACTGGAATTTGTCCAGGAAAATCGCGTTTATCGTTTAGCTAGCGATATATGGTTATATGGGGGGATTTTAAGTGCAGAACGTTTAGTTACACAAGTGCGCGATCGGCTGACATCAAGTTAAAAATAATGAAGACAATTGCATTGATTGTTTAGATGTATTGTGTTTGTTTGCAAAAATTATGCTTTGAACAGACAGTTAGTCCTTGCTCTCGCTAATTTTGTTAACTTATAAGCGTTGATTTCTGCTTTTGTTTTTGATAATACTGTTGATGAGTTTCATCGGCGAGGTAATATTGAGAGGCAGGCTGAATTTGAGTAACAATTGGTTGATCATATTTTCCCGATATTTCTAATTGGCGCTTTGATTTTCTCGCTGCCATTTCCTGATCGCGATCGTGATAGAAAATCACCGAGCGATATTGTTCCCCGCGATCGGGTCCTTGGCGATTCAGTTGTGTCGGGTCGTGAATGCACCAAAAAACATCTAATAACTGTTCGTAGGTAACTTGTTGGGGATCATATTCTACTTGTACGACCTCGGCATGACCTGTGATTCGTGAGAGCACATCAAGATAACTAGGATTTGGGAAATGACCTCCCATATAGCCAACGGAAGTTGAAATTATGCCTTCTACTTTCTGAAACGCTGCTTCTACTCCCCAGAAGCAACCGGCACCGAACGTTGCTATTTTTATTTGTATCATATTTCTTCAGTTAATTGCGTTGCAGTACCAATGGTACTAATGCCCAACTCAGGCATTTGTTTTTTGATACTCTCCCGTTAAGTCTGGCGATTATAACGGGAGATTCTTCAGATAGACTACCGAAGTCCCCGACAGATCGCCATTACAGGGCAGTTTGATTTACGGGCGCACCGATTTTCTTGCTTTAGCAACAATTTAAGCCAGCTCAGTTAATTATATCACGGAATCCCTAAGGGGGATGGGTTTTAGACCCGTGATTTTTGATAACGAACCGCTTGGTTCATGTAATCTTTGATTTGGTTAGAGCGTTTGTAGTAAAGAGAAGCCTGTTGTTTGGTTAATCCCTTAATTCCCTGCTGACCATGCCAATCTGGATGCTCTCTTGCTTGCTTAGTCAATTGTGTTGTCGGCGCGATATGATGAGGTGTGTGCCCGGCAGAGCCGGGTTAAGACAGTCGAAAACCGATGGGAAACCCCTATGGTAAGTTGGATCCCAATTCCCGATGAAGCGGCTGGAAAAACAGCCATGGCTTGGCTCAAGCATCATCTGCCCACGGCTAGCCTCAGTCGCATTCATAAGGCATTGCGACGTGGGGAAATCCGGCTGGACAGCAAGCGGGTTCGACCAAAAACGCTACTCTCTCCCGGCCAGCAAATGCGGTTGCCCCCGCAACTGACGCCGCATTATCAGGCTCAACCTAGCGCCGATGCTGGCAACAACCTAGATGGGGCAAAAGTAATTGGAGATGAACTGCGGGAAAATGTGATCTATCGCGATGCTAGCGCTCTAGTACTAAACAAGCCGGCAGGGCTAGCAGTTCAAGGGGGAAACGGTGTGCGTTATCCACTGGATCAAGCGCTTTCTGCTTTGCAGTTTGAAGCCAAATCGCCGCCGCGATTGATTCACCGGCTGGATCAACCGGTAACTGGAGCGCTGCTTTTGGGACGCAGTGGAAAAGCGACCCATGCTTTAAACCAAGCCTTTCGCGAGCATCAGATCAAAAAAACGTATCGGGCTCTAGCCTGGTGTCCGGCAGAAATCGCCCGTCCAAAACCTAAAGGAATCATTACGACACCAATTAAGGGACAAAAAGGCAAACAATCGGCTCGCACTGAATACTGCATACGTGGTGCACAAGAGACAACCGGAGGCACTATTTTGGATTATGAGTTGACACCGGTTACCGGTCGCAAGCATCAGTTGCGTCGTCACTTACGAGAGCTTGGTACCGGGATCATTGGGGATAGTAAATACAATCGAGATGTTCCAAAACCTGGTGAGCTGGAACTACCGCAGGGACTTTACCTCCATAGCTGGTACCTTAGTTGGCCAATGCCCCATCGTCGTGGCGCTATTGCTGAAATAACCGCGCCGTTGCCTAAGGGATGGTTAACGGTTTAAGAAAATGATAGTAAACCTATTTCCATGCAAAAGCAACGAGAGTCAGGCAAGCCCAACTGTCCTTTCACTGAGCTGATCTCTAAGGGCGTAGCTGACAAAAGCGCCTGCTGCTACTGAGCTGCTTCCCAGAATAGCCGCGATCGCGATAAAAAGCCGGGTCATTGCTTTTGCATTTTCTCTATCTGCTCTTTCCACGGTAGCAATTTGATTAATATCCCAGATGATCCATTGCTTTTTCCGTTATCATTCTCCCTCGCGGAGTGCGTTGCAAAAAGCCGATTTGCAACAAATACGGTTCGTAAACGTCTTCAATAGTGAGACGATCTTCTCCTGTGGCGGCCGCGATCGCGTCTAGTCCCACAGGGCCCCCATGAAACTGATCAATCAAGGTATTCAAAATCAGGCGATCGGTCCAATCTAAACCCATTTTATCCACTTGAAACAATTCCAGGGCTTCTTCGGCCACAGGTTGAGTAATGGTGCCTAAGGCTTTTACTTGGGTATAGTCTCGCACCCGCTTCAGGAGACGATTGGCAATTCGAGGCGTACCGCGCGATCGCGCTGCAATTTCAGTTGCCCCTTCTGTGGCAATGTCTGTTTCCAACACCTTAGCAGTGCGTAAAATAATATCTGTCAATTCATCCAACTCGTAAAACTGCAACCGTTGAATCATGCCAAAGCGATCGCGCAACGGCGATGTTAATGCCCCAATTCGAGTTGTCGCGCCCACTAACGTAAATGGGGCTAAGGGAATACTGCGGGTTTTAGCACTTTGTCCTTTCCCCACGGTAATATCCAACCGTCCATCTTCCATTGCCGGATATAATAATTCCTCGGTAATCCGATTCATGCGGTGAATTTCATCAATAAACAATACATCGCCCGGATTCAAATTCACCAACACTCCAGTAATATCCCGAGGACGTTCTAAGGCTGGGGCAGCAGTAATTTTGCACTGCACTCCCATTTCTGTGGCTAAAATAAGGGAAATGGTAGTTTTTCCCAAACCGGGAGGTCCATACAGCAGCAAATGATCCATGGCTTCCCCTCGTTGTTTAGCGGCATTGATGGCAATATCGAGGACTGCCTTTAAGTCTTTTTGTCCGATATAATCAGCAAGGCGTTGGGGACGAAGGGAATCTTCGTTGCTGCTCGTTTCCTCTGTCGTCGGATTGCTTTGTAATAACTCATTGCGCTGCTTCCTCTCGTTGGCCGGTTGTTCACTGGATTTTCCTTGTTCAGAGGAGCGTTTAATCGCCATAATAATGATTCGACAGTTTAAGGATGATAAAGACGCCTATGGTTTTAGCTAAACGCATTTTACCTTGTCTTGATGTTAACGCTGGACGCGTTGTGAAAGGGGTTAATTTTGTTAATCTATGCGATGCTGGGGATCCGGTGGAATTGGCCCAACGATATGATGCGGCTGGGGCTGATGAGTTGGTTTTCTTGGATATTACGGCCACTCATGAACAACGGGATATTATTCTTGATGTGGTTCGTCGCGCAGCAGAACAAGTATTTATTCCCCTAACCGTTGGCGGCGGCATTCAATCCTTAGAACATATTAAAAATTTGTTAAGAGCCGGTGCCGATAAAGTTAGTATTAATTCCGGCGCAGTCCGTCACCCGGAGTTAATTAATGAAGCTAGTGCGCAAGTGGGAAAACAGTCGATTGTCGTGGCTATTGATGCCCGACGACGAGCAGATCCCAATAATCCAGGCTGGGATGTTTATGTTCGCGGCGGCAGAAAAAATACCGGCTTAGACGCGATCGCGTGGGCAAAAGAAGCAGCACAACGGGGGGCTGGAGAACTATTAGTAACCAGTATGGATGCTGACGGCACCCAAGCTGGGTATGACTTGGAATTAACCCGTTCCATCAGTGAAGCAGTGACCATTCCTGTGATTGCCTCTGGAGGAGCGGGAAATGTTCAGCATATTGGCAAAGCCTTTACCCAGGGCAAAGCAGAAGCGGCACTCCTTGCTTCCTTACTGCATTATGGACAACTGACGGTTGCTGAAGTTAAAACGTATCTCGCGGAACAAGGGATTTCTGTGCGCCTTACTTAATCGTTCTGCATAAAGAGCAATATAACCTAAAGTAAAATCAGCAATTTATGTATTAGGATAGAGATAAATTGTTACATTTTGTTAAATATGTTGCTGGTTATTCTCATCTTTTTTGATATTGCTCTCTTTGCCTGGTCGTTGCATCTTATGCGCTCAGCATTCCAATACCAGGAGTTTTCGCTGATGTTAGCGGGAATTTTAGTGGCTTTGTCAGCAGCGGCAATTCTGGTTTCCTACTGGATGATGGGAAACTGTCTTGGCTACATCAATTAATCCATCGTTTTTGCAACAACCCCTTGACAAAATCATATAGGTTAGGGGACTATGGAATATGCGCTCGGGGCTATAGCTCAGTCGGTAGAGCACCTCAATGGCATTGAGGGGGTCAGCGGTTCGAGTCCGCTTAGCTCCATTTTTTGAAAATTAATTGCTTATTCTATCCATCGCGCCAGTATCGCCTATTAGTGTCCCTAGCAAGGACGAAGCTGATCAGGATTAATAAGAGTATCACGGTTTACCCCATCTAGAGGAATGTCTTGGATTTGTTGGAGCTGGCTTTGCGATAGCTGTTCCGGTTTAATAACGCCATTTTGTAAATGCAATTTTCATGGAACTGGCTTAATCCCAGAAGCTACAGCACATTTGGTAAATATTATAAGTAAAACAAATCTAAAAAATTAAAAATATAGATTTTACGAATATATTATCTTGCGTAACGATATAAGAAGAATTTCTAAGAAACTTTAAGTCCTGAACAAGGAGTGAGTGATGGTTGGACTGATAGACTCTACCCAAACACCCACCAGCCGGCTAACGTTGCAACCCCTGGAAATTGCACCGGAAACCACGGCTATTCGCTGTTTAGATTGGGATCGCGAACGTTTTGATATTGAATTTCCCTTGGAAAATGGAACCACCTACAATTCCTTTATCATCCAAGGTGAAAAACTGGCGCTAGTTGAAACCTCTCATGCTAAGTTTCGCCAATTGTATTTGGATTTAATGACTAAATTAATTGATCCTGCCCAGTTGGATTATCTGATTGTTAGTCATACGGAACCGGATCATAGCGGTTTAGTAACGGATATTTTAGCTATGGCTCCCCATGTCACGGTGGTGGGAGCGAAGGTGGCAATTCAGTTTCTGGAAAACATGGTGCATCAGCCGTTTCACTCTCAAATCGTGAAAAACGGCAATTGCCTGGATCTCGGAAACGGACACGAATTGGAATTTGTTTCTGCACCGAACTTACATTGGCCCGATACCATTTTTACCTATGATCACAAAACCCAAGTCCTTTTCACTTGCGATGCGTTTGGGATGCACTATTGCGATGAACCAGCGTATGATGAAAATTTAGAACTCATTGAGGCGGATTTTCAATATTATTACGATTGCTTAATGAAGCCCAATGCCCGTTCGGTCTTAGGAGCGATCAAACGGATGGGAAAATTCGATATTCGCACGATCGCGACGGGACATGGGCCCTTATTATACTACCATCGTTCAGAATTAGTAAATCGCTATCACGACTGGAGTAAAGCGCAAACTAAAACCGATACCTTAGTCGCCCTGTTTTACTCTGAATATGGGTATAGTGATGATCTGGCCCGCGCGATCGCGCAGGGAATTACCAAGACGGGCGTGGCAGTGGAATTGGTGAATTGGAACGATACCGAACCGCAAGAAGTGCGAGAATTAGTAGCACAAGCGGCGGGTTTAGTGCTGGGAATGCCAGCGCAATCGGATCAAGAAGCCCATGAAATTCTCAGTACCATCTTAGCCGCAGCCCACAGCAAACAAGCAGTTGCTCTTTTTGAAGCGGGCGGGGGTGAAGATGAACCCATTTATCCGTTGCGGAATCAGTTTCAAGAAATTGGCCTAACAGAAGCCTTTGCTCCTATTTTAGTCAAAGAAGCCCCAGACCGTTCCACTGATCAAGTTTGCGAAGAAGCGGGAACAGATTTAGGGCAATGGCTGACGCGCGATCGTAACGTAAAGCAAATTAAAGCCATTGATAATAGCTTACAAAAAGCCCTCGGCCGCATTAGCAACGGCTTATATATAGCAGTTCTTGGACTCACGAGCTACAGTAGCAACATTGACTGATTAAGGCTTATGACAAAATTTAATTACTTAATTGGTTCAGTTCAGAGCGTATCTCATTAGAGTGAGAATTGCTATATTATTACGGCTCAAAAAGGGGAAATTAACAGTGCCATGGTTGCTTCCTGGGTAATGCAAGCCAGTTTCAATCCGTTGGGAGTGGCAATGGCTGTGGCAAAAGATCGCGCCATTGAATCATTTTTACAAAGCGGCGATCGGTTTGTTTTGAATGTTTTAGAAGAAGGAAATTATCAGCATCTGATCAAACATTTTCTGAAACGATTTCCCCCAGGCGCTGATCGATTTGAAGGCATAAAAACAGTTCCTGCTAATAACGGGTCTCCCATTATTGCTGAGTCTCTTGCTTATATGGAATGCCAAGTTACTAGCCGTTTAGAATGTAGCGATCACTGGATTATTTACAGCAAAGTTGAAGGGGGAAGAGTCTCAAAATTTGAGGGATTAACGGCTGTTCATCATCGCAAAGTTGGCAATTATTATTAATGATTTGTTATTAAGTTCAGAATTTAATGGAACGTATTTAAATCGGTCATTGGTCATTGAATCGCTTTTAATTGAGGTTATTTCTGCTACGGCAAAGGTTACTAATTAAGGTTGAAAAATCATGGTACAAACAACTGCTCACCCAAAATCAGCCAAACCAAGAGACGTGCAAGTTGCAGAAATTGGAACCAATACAAAAGTTCTGCGATCGCGCGCTTGGGAACAACTAAAATTTGAAGTGGAGTATTCTAAGGAAAAAGGAACCACCTCCAATTCTTATTTAATTCAAGGGCATCAAATCGCTCTCATTGATCCCCCTGGACAATCGTTTACTGAAATTTATTTAGAAACCTTAGAACAAATTTTGGATTGGCAAAACTTAGATTACATCATCTTACAGCACGTCAATCCCAATCGCTTGGCAACCTTACAACGGTTATTAGAAAAAGCTCCACAAGCAAAAATCATTTGTTCTAAACCCGCTCTTAATGCAATCAAAGATACTTTAGACACCATAAAAATTCAAATTGTCAAAGATGGCCATTGTTTAGATTTAGGACAAGGACATCAATTAAAATTTCTGAATGTTCCTACCCCGCGTTGGGTAGATGGCATATGCACCTATGATCCGCAAACCCAAATCCTTTACACCGATAAATTTTTTGGGGCGCACTTCTGCGACTTTTGGGGCGCACTTCTGCGACGAAGCAATCTTTGATAAGAATTGGAAACAACTGGATCAAGACCGTCGTTTTTATTTTGACTGTCTTCATGCCGCGCAAACCAAACAATTAGAAAGCGCGATCGCCAAGTTTACGCCGCTTCCTAGCAAAATCTATGCCCCTGCCCACGGCCCTTTAATTAAATATAGCCTCAGTCGGTTTCGCTTTGATTATCAGCAGTGGTGTCAACAACAAAGCCAACAAGAACTAAAAGTTGCCCTGCTTTATGCTTCTGCTTACGGTAACACTGCAACGATTGCCAACGCGATCGCGGAAGGGTTGATTCAGTCGCAAGTTGCTGTCGAGTCAATTAACTGTGAATTTGCCTCTTCCGAAGAAATTACCGAAGCCATTCAAACCTGCGATGGTTTTATCATTGGTTCTCCCACCTTAGGCGGTCATCCCCCCACACAAATTCAAACCGCTTTAGGGATTATCCTCGCCAATGCAACAAAAACCAAATTAGCAGGGGTGTTTGGTTCTTATGGCTGGAGTGGTGAAGCCATTGATATCTTAGAAAATAAACTGCGCGATGCCTATTATAACTTTGGCTTTGAACCCATTCGGGTTCGGTTTAGTCCCACTGCTCAAACCTTAGAGCAATGCCAACAGGCAGGAAAAACCTTTACCTAAACCCTGAAAAAGACGAAAAAACTGCGGACTCCTCGCCAAGGCATTACCGAAACAAAAATTGATCGCACCGAACAAGCGGTGGGAAGAATTGTCGGGTCGTTATGCGTTCTCACTGCTTGCCGTAATCATCAGCATCGTGGCGTTTTAATTTCTTGGGTATCGCAAGCAACGTTTAATCCCCCTGGCGTAATGCTGGCCATTTCTCAAGAACAAAGCGATCAGTTAATTGCTGAACCTGGGGATCAATTTGTTTTAAATATTCTCAAAGAAGGTCGCACCATCAGAAGACATTTTTCAGAGCAAATCAGTAATTCTTTTGAGGCGGTAACTACTCAACCGGCAAGCAATGGTTGCTTAATCATTGAAGAGGCTTTGGCGTATTTAGAATGCACAGTTCAAAATCGTTTAGGATTTGATGATGCTTTTGCCCAAGGCAGTAGCGATCATATCTTGCTTAATGCCACCGTTGATTGCGGCGAAGTTCTGGAAAATCAAGGCATTACTGCAATTCAGTATCGTAAATCAGGAAGCCATTATTAAACAGCGGTTGCGTTCCAAAATGCTCCCTAGGAGTTTTTGACACTCTCACCGCTAACCTTCGGTATAGCGGGAGATTCTTGCTTCATCGGCGAGCATTCCCTTGCGCCTTTCGGCGGCGCGGGGTCTCGCCTC
>PXPI01000115.1 GCA_003021905.1 Cyanobacteria bacterium SW_9_44_58
AAGATTTAGTTGATGCGATTACAGAGGCGATGCTAAAAGTAACTAATCAAGATATTCGGAATTGGTTTACTCACTGTTGTTACTGTACCTCATGAATTCAAGAATTGCTATATAGGTTATTCCAACTAGTTTTTGTTGCTATTGGCCTCTAAAATGAAATGGAAATTGCTATTTATAATTGGTCTATAAAATCGTTTTTAGAAAAATCGTATCGCCTCGTTGGACAATTACTCCTTCTTCCCGATATTCGTTAATTAGAAACATTAAGTCAGTTTGGCTTAAATCTAGTTTAGAACGCAGCTTTTCAAATCCAATTCCTTGAGGCGATTCTTGAAGAATCCTGATCATTGCGTCTTTAAATTGGAAATCTCTAGTGGTTTTATCTTTCGGTAAACTAAACTCGGTAAAATCAATTTCACTGGTTTGATCAATGCTTATATTGCTATTTTCAATAAACTCGCAAATCGCTTCATGTTGCTGTTCCGCATATTTAAAGGATGCCTGTGATAAAGTTTCATTTTTACCCAGTTGAAAGTTGGGATTGGCTAACAGCGCATAATAGCAAGCATCCCACCTTTCTAAAAATTTAGAGAGGGATTTATGGTCTTCTACTGAATCAGCCATGGATCAGTTTCCTTGAAATTTCTTGACGAATAAAGCAGAAACTATTGTAACAGAACTAATTACTCGATACGATTCATTGTTCTTTTATAGCTCTGTTGATGCTCTAGCGATGGGAAAAATAAAGGAAAAATCACTGGTTAATAACGACACATTTCTTGGGAGCAACGTTTTTGTTCCACAATTGTTTTCAAATTAGGGCGTCCTGTTAAAGCTAGTCGTTTGTCCGCCCAAATTTTATAAATCCAATTCGCGATCGCGCCGATAATAGGCCATTTCGTAAACGCATAGATCCAGCCGATTCCTAATGCCTCATAAACGCGACGGAAGACTTCCAAATTTTGCACCACAGTGCCATCAGGAAGCACCCCGTGGATGCGTTCCATTGCTGTTTCAAAATCAACCCCGCCGTTTTCTTCAGGTCGATAATTCTCATCAGCAATATCGACAAATTTCACGATTCCTCGACCCGCATCTCGTTTCTGGAGAAAATTCACTTCACGGAGACAGAGGGGACATTCACCATCATAGAGGAGTTTGATGTGCCAATTAGCAGTTGTTACATCTGACATAATGAAAGGAGTTGATGATTGCTTATGGGTTTCTTTCTATTTTAAGTAATATTAAGTTAGTTTTTGAGTTTGAAAGGAGAAGGCATTGCCGTTTGTGAAGGCGATGGTATCCTCTAGAGGATAGCTGTTTAACCCCTATTTTGATAAAAATCCCCCTGAAAGGGGGAAAGAGAAAGTTTCAATTAAATCATTCTCAACATCAGGTTATTAATAGGGCCATTTCCAATTACGAATTTCCGGCATATCAATGCCATAAGTAGTTACATATTCATGATGTTCAATTAGTTTATCTCGTAACGCCTGTTTCGCATAAGCAGCAACATATCCTAGCTTGGGAACGCGATCGATAACATCTTGTACTAAATGAAAGCGATCTAAATCATTCCGTACCACCATGTCAAAAGGCGTCGTTGTGGTTCCTTCTTCTTTATATCCCCGCACATGGAGATTTTTATGATTGGTGCGACGATACGTGAGACGATGGATTAACCAAGGATAGCCATGATAGGCAAAGACAATGGGCTTATCTGTGGTAAAGATGGTATCAAACTCGCGATCGGAGATGCCGTGGGGGTGTTCACTTGCCGGTTGCAAGGTCATTAAGTCCACCACATTGACCACCCGCACTTTCAAATCCGAGAACTGTTGACGCAACAAATCCGTTGCCGCCAGCGTTTCAAAAATGGGAACGTCACCGGCGCAAGCCATCACTACATCCGGTTCACTGCCTTGATCATTGCTAGCCCAATCCCAAATGCCAATGCCGGCAGTGCAATGTTTAACCGCCGCATCCATGTCCAGATATTGCAGTTCAGGCTGTTTTCCCGCCACAATCACATTCACATAATTGCGGCTGCGGAGACAGTGGTCAACCACCGATAACAAGGTATTGGCATCAGGGGGAAGATAAAGACGCACTACATCGCCTTTTTTGTTCACAACGTGGTCAATAAAACCGGGGTCTTGGTGAGAAAATCCATTATGGTCTTGCCGCCAAACGTGAGACGTTAGCAGATAATTGAGAGAGGCAATGGACGTCGCCAGGGAATTTCATCGCGCGTGGTTTTTAACCATTTAGCATGCTGGTTGAACATGGAATCAATGATATGAATAAAGGCCTCATAACAGGAGAAGAAGCCATGTCGTCCCGTTAATAAATAGCCTTCCAACCACCCTTGACACAGGTGTTCACTCAACACTTCCATGACACGCCCCTCGGGGGACAAGTTTTCGTCTTCGGGAAGCCGTTCCGCAGCCCAAGCGCGATCGGTCACTTCAAACAAGGCATCTAAGCGATTGGAAGCGGTTTCATCAGGTCCCATCACTCGGAAAGTATGGGGATTCATCTTCATCACATCCCGTAGAAATTCTCCAGCAACGCGAGTAGCTTGGGCATAAGAAGTACCCGGTTTGTTAACCTCCACGGCATAATCCCGAAAATTGGGCATTCTCAATTCTTGGAGGAGAAGCCCGCCGTTGGCGTGAGGGTTTGCCCCCATACGTCTTTCTCCTTTTGGGGCAAGTTCGGCTAAGTCTTGGCGGAAGGTGCCATTTTCATCAAAGAGTTCTTCCGGCTTATAACTCTTCATCCACTCCTCTAGCCGTTTGATCCGGTCCGGGTTGTTAGGCAGGTCGGATAAGGGCACTTGGTGGGACCGCCAGAACTCTTCGGTTTTCTTGCCATCCACTTCTTTGGGTCCGGTCCATCCTTTGGGCGTCCGTAAGATAATCATGGGCCATTGGGGACGTTCCGTAAAGCCATTGGTGCGGGCATCGCGCTGAATTGCTTGAATTTCCCCAATGATGGTGTCTAGGGTTCCCGCCATTAGCTGGTGCATGGTTTCCGGGTCGGATCCTTCCACAAAGTAGGGTTTATACCCATAGCCAATAAACAGATTTTCCAGTTCTTTATCCCCTAAGCGGGCGAGAACCGTAGGATTAGCAATTTTATAGCCATTGAGGTGTAAAATCGGTAAAACTGCCCCATCATGAACCGGATTGAGGAATTTATTGGAATGCCAGCTAGTGGCGAGAGGACCGGTTTCTGCTTCCCCATCGCCAACCACACAAGCAGCAATGAGGTTAGGGTTATCAAAAACGGCCCCATAAGCATGGGCTAAGGCATAACCCAGTTCGCCCCCTTCGTGGATGGAACCAGGCGTTTCTGGGGCAACGTGAGAGGGAACGCCGCCGGGAAAGGAGAATTGGGTAAACAGTTTTTTCATGCCCGGTTCATCTTGAGAGATATTAGGATAGAATTCGCTGTAACTCCCTTCCAGATAGGTATTGGCCACTAAACCGGGACCCCCATGGCCAGGACCGGCAATATAAATCATATTCAAGTCCTGTTGTTTAATGAGGCGATTGAGGTGAACGTAGAGGAAGTTTAAGCCGGGGGTAGTTCCCCAATGTCCCAGAAGCCGGGGTTTAATGTGTTCGATTTTGAGCGGTTCTTTCAGCAGGGGATTATCGTAGAGATAGATTTGCCCCACAGAAAGATAGTTCGCCGCCCGCCAGTAGGCGTGCATTTTTTGCAGCTGTTCTTCGGAAAGGGGTTGGTTTTGGGCGATAGTTGCAACAGTCATAATAGATTGAGGAGATTAGGCTGCGATTTATCTTTAATTGTGAATGATTACTTAGGAAGGGGGGAGGATTTTCTCAGCTTTTCTTTAGTTTTTTGATTGGTATTCTATCAAGACAGAATCACCCGCTTCTAGTCCCAGTTTCTCGGCACGTCCCCCTTGCAGTTCAATTACCTGATCAATCATCATATCCGGTCCATAAGTGGGACAAGGAGCTTTTTCACAGGGGGGCACATCCGGCGCGATCGCGCTTATCTTACCGTCTCGCACAAAGATCATATCCAGAGGAATCTCCACGTTTTTCATCCAAAAGCTGGGCTTGCGCGGCGGATCCAAGGGAAATAGCATGCCTCGGTTCAGTGCCAATTTTTCCCGATACATCAGCCCCATGGCTTGTTGTTGTGGGGTGCGAGCCACCTCTAGTTTAATCACTTCTCCGCCTAATTCCACTTGCGCCGTAACCGGCAATTGTTGACCAACGGTCACAGCAGGCTCCTTCCGTTTAGGGAGGCGTATTCTGTGACCTTGCACTTGTTCAGCGACAGAGACATCGGAATCAGCAACAGAGCGATCGCTGGGGGCACAACCGATTAATAATAGACAAAATAGGGGAAGCCAGCTTAAACGCAATATCATTGGCAATCGATTAAAAAACACTCCATCTGAATTATGAATCATTTATTTCTTCACCTCCCCAACTGCCAATAATCTCTTTAATAGAAAACTGCCGTTGCTCTTTCAAGGCTTCCAATTCCCGTTGCGCCTGATAAAATTGCTCCAAATAATACCGAATGGTGTCTTGGTCTGTGTTGGGATCTAACTGTTGCCATTGCTGGAGACAATATCGTTTTTGTTTCTCACAACTGGTTTGCTGCAAGGTCGCGATCGCGGCTTGAACTACTAATCCTGGGCGTTGTAAATCCGTACTCCTGGTTTCTTCTAAATGAACAATATGTCTTAGCTGCTTTTCGTAGTCGGGAAATTGCATCATTTCATCTTGCAACCGGAACCATAACTGATTCCTGTCTTGATGATCCCCGCTAAAATCAAAACTCTGTTCCAGGCTTAAAATTTGTTGCCATAACCAGCGATGGGGCGACAAACTAAACAGCAACTCTTTCTCCTCTAACGCCTCAAAAATTTTTTCCCGATATCCCGGGCAATGAATATAAACCCGCAATAATAAGGCTTCGGCTTGGGCTAACAGCTGATTGCCGGCAGTTGATAAGTAAGAAACCGGCTTAGGCTGGGATTGATTGCGGTTGGGTTGTTTTTTGCCACCTTGGGGTTTTCTCAGGGCATTGCGCAGCGTTTCCGTATAAAGGGGCGTAAGTTGGGAATCGCCTTGACTTAAAATTTCGGCACAGTGGCGGATATAGTGAGTGCGTAGCGTCGTCTCTTGGATATGGTTCAGTAAATTGACCATCTGCCCCGTCACTTGCTGCACTTGGTCGGGTTGATCAAAGTCCTTATCGGCGACCAGTTGTTGAATTTGCCAATCTAACCAAAATGGGGCTTTTTCCAGTTCTTGGCGATATTGTTGGGCGCCGTCGCTGCTGGCGTTGAGAAACTCATCGGCATCTTTTTCCCCAGGCAAATTTAAAATCCGCAGTTGGACTTGTCCGGAATACACAAACGGTTCCACTTCCCCGATTGCCCGTTTTGTGGCGGTAGTTCCCGCTTGATCGGCATCGAAGTTAAAAATAATCCGTTTCGATTCGGTATAACGGAGAAGCTGACGAATTTGATCTTTACTTAATGCAGTGCCTAAAGAGGCGACAACTGAGGAAATCCCTGCCCGATGCAAGGCAATGGCATCAAAATATCCTTCTACGACAATGGCTTGGTCTTCTTTACGGATGGCTTCTCGGGCTTGATCCAAGGCAAAGAGGGTTTTGCTTTTGTCAAATAGAGGCGTTTCCGGGGAGTTGAGATATTTCGGTTCATCATCCCCTAAGCTGCGGCTGCCAAAGCCAATAATGCGCCCTTGGGCATCTTTAATGGGAATCATGGCGCGATCGCGAAACCGATCATAATGCCCTTTGCCAGACTTGCGTTGCTGAATCAACCCCGCTTGTTCAATTAACCCCACGGCATACCGTTTTTGGTCAATTAAATACCGATACAGCGTTTCCCAACCGGTAGGGGCATAGCCCAAGCCCCATTTTTGAATGGTTGCATCATCCAAATGGCGTTGGGTTTTGAGATAGTCAAGGGCTGTTTCTCCCTCGGGTTGATATAAAACATGCTGATAGAAATTGCCCGCCACCGCTAGAATTTCATAGAGTTGTTCCCGCAGGGATAATTCCCGTTGCAGTTGTTCCTGCTCATTGGGTTCTAGGGTTTTAACGGTAATTTGGTAGCGTTGGGCTAATTCTAAAACCACCTCGCTAAACGACTGTTGCCCCAACTCCATGAGAAAGGTAAATAAATTGCCCCCAGCCCCGCAGCCGAAGCAATAATAGGCTTGCTTGTTTGGGCTAACGGTAAAACTGGGGGTTTTTTCTTCATGGAAGGGACATAACCCTTGATAGTCTTTTCCCCGCTTCCTTAACACGACGTAGTCGGAAACGACATCAACAATGTCAACTCGTTCACGAATCGTGTCCAAGGTATCGGGATGAAAACGAGAAGCCATCAAGGATATGTTATTTCGTTAACTAGATTTTTGTTGGGATGGCAACGGAATTGACAATATCATCAATCGCATTATTCTTCATCCCATTCATCAACGGCAATCAGATCTTGCACCGGATCTTGCATCGAAAAGCCAAACTCTAAGAGTTCGTTTTTCCAATAAGACCATTCCTCTCCGTATAAGAGGGCAATTTTCCAGATGCTGTCACTCGGCTTGAGCAGTTTGGACTCCACCAGTGACTGCACTTGACGTTGCAACTTCACCATGGGGTGAGCTACTTGCTTAGTCATAAATTTAATTCGCTTACGATAGATTTTTCAAATGTTAGAGACGATTGATTGATTATCCTCTTTTTCGTTAGGTCTCGTAGAGCAACTAAACTTGAACTCTCCACCTCATCAATTCGTCCCGAACTTTCTGTCAAGAGATTCCAAACGCCCTAGGTTGATGGATTGGAATCGCATCTTAATTTTGGATTTGGAGTCTCTCGAAAAAGTAGAATAAAGTTCTCTTCATTATTAATAGCGCAATTGAAGCTAATTTGGCAAGAGGCAAGCGCAATCGGTACGGATATTACGACTTTTATGTCGGCTAGACAACATTTCTTGGCCCTTAAGACGATGCAAGGGTCAGGGAGTCGCCGTAACTTTCTCCATAGCAGACTTGCTTGAGGTGAAATCGTCCCCCATACTGTTTATAAGGTTCTTTGGCATATCCCAGGGCTAAGAGACAGCAAACATCAACGTTTTCCGGGATGTTAAAGGCGCTTTTCACTTGAGAAGCGACAAAGCCTTCCATGGGGCAACTATCAACCCCGAAGCTTTTTGCAGCCAGCATCATCTGGGCAACCGCCAGCATGGTATGCCGGTTTGTCCAAACTTCTGTACTACCAAAGCTGGGACCATTTTCGGCAAAGCTGGGAATTGTGTTGCGCATATAATTGGCATATTGGTCGTTCATGGCATTGTTGTTTTCGCCCAAACCAATCACAGCCTCGATATTGTCGGAATTAAGCGCAGCGCGATCGCCGCAGCAGATTAATACGACAGGCGCTTCTCCCACTTGTCGCTGATTAAAGGCGCATTCTTGCAATTTCGATTTATTCTCCCCATTGCGAACCACGATAAACCGCCAAGGTTGCAAATTAAAGCCAGAGGGGGCTTGGGTGCCCATCCGCAAAATCGCTTCCAAGGTAACATCGGGGATGGGGTCGCCGGTAAAAGCGCGAGCGGCGCGACGTTCGTTGATCGCTTGTTGAAGATCCATTGGGGAATTCATGTCAGTTGTCATTATGATGTTTCTAGTAATGCCGAAATAATTGTTGAATTATTCCAAAATACTATCTTTCCTGATTTTATTTGTCTAGAAGTTACTTCTAAATATGGTTATTCCTGTTTTTTGGGAAGTTGTTTAGGATTGATAGTTTCTAACAGAAAAATTGGCATTTTAGGTCGGCTAATTTGATTTGTATATTCGTTACTAAGATAAATTTTGTAGTTATTTGGGTTAGTCAAATAGGCTTTAAAAAAGGCAGTACTGAGCGCTTTCATATAGTTTTGCCCGATCGCGGGATCAGGACCAATTGCTTCTTTCGGAATGGGAACGCCTTTTTCTTCAGTTTTTGCCAACGTTGAAAAATGGGTTCCGTTTTCTAGGAGAACGAAATACTTTTCTGGGGTTTCTAACCAACTAAAGGGACGAATTTGTTCTTCCAAAGCCGGGGCAGCTGTATCGGCACTTGCCGAAACCATTAAAGTAGGAATCTCAATGGCTTTCATGCCAGTTTTCCCAAAAATGTTGCTAGTAAAGGGATTAATAGCAAAAACAGCCTTAATTTTGGGATTATCAAAATCGTAATTTTCTTTCGGCAATCGTAATAATTGACATTGCAGTAAGACCGAAAAGTTTAATAGGGTCGCGTTTTCTTCCTTGGCACAGCGTTGGGAAACTTGTTCATAATTAATGGTAGCGCCGGCGACTGCTAAACTGGTATAAGCCCCATAAGATTGTCCGAGAATGCCAATTTTATTCAAATTGATACGGGTATTGTAGTTGCTTTCTAAATAGTTAATTAAAAATTCAATATCCCGAGGGCGATTAATTAATTCCGAAGGGGGGCTAATTTCATTTTTGAGTCCGATTAAGAGAGATTGCAGTTGACGGGCATTGCTGCCGGGATGTTCAATGCTGGCTACGGCAAAGCCATAAGAGGCTAAATGTTCGGCCAAATAAGCATAGGTACTGCGATCGGATCCCAAGCCGTGGGAAATGATAATCAGAGGCGGCCGTTGTGAGGAAGACGTTTCCGGCAAGTAGAGAGTTGTCGGTATTTTCCGCGTTGTAAAAGGGGGTTCTTTTTGTAGGGAATTGCGTTGGGGATCCACTAAATTTAGCGTCTGACGGTTGTAAGAGACGGTTCCCGCTGTCTGGAGGTTGCTGGGAAAAGCCGGTTGATTGGCAGAACTGGCAGCTTCTCTAGCTTGACGTTTGATGAGGGTGACACTTTCCTGGGTTTGCTTGATAAACTTGCTCAATTCATTGACCAATTCAAATCCCCGTCCGGAATTAATGCGCAAGCCATCAGTGGGGAAGTGTTTGAGAAAGTTGAGCAACGTTAAGCCATCGTCATCCGCAGCTGCTAAAATTAAGGCGGCACGAATGGCATAAAACCCGCCTTGTCTCCCTTTGGTATCAATCACTTCTCCAAATTGTCTGAGAATGGTTTCCCCTTGGGGAGAATATAAAAATTGCGAGATCGCGATCGCGTCTAAATCTGCCGGAACCTTTAAAATTTCCTGTAATTGCTCCTTTTGGGCGTCACTTAAATACCGCGTATAGGAACTCAGTTCCGGAGTAATTGTTCCTTGGTTAGCATACTGTTCTAATGAGTCCACTGAAATAGAAATTTCTAGCAGCCCAAGCGACACATAGACCGTTTGCGCTGCTTGCGTCGGAAGCGAAATCAATAATAAACCGGCAGTTGAGAAAAAAACTTGCAGCGATCGCGCTTTTAATAAATGATGCTGGAGGAATTTAAGCAACATTGGGGAGAGTATCTCAAACTTGGAATCTAACCTATCTTAGCAGGAAGGAAATGATTACTGGATTAAATTCAATTGCTATTTTAAATCGCACTTTTCTAGAAATGCTAAATAGGAAGTATGAAATTGTTGGGGGGAGAATTGACTGGCTTGCTGATAGGCATTTTCTGGAGAAAATCGATCGCGTTGGGCTTCAAACGTTTCCACGGCTGCCGCCAATGCCGATGCGGTTTGCGGCGAAAACAGCAAACCGGTTCCTGTTGTGGGATAGTCTCGAATATCTTTGACCGTTTCCTTTGCCCCGCCTGCCCCATAAGCAATCACGGGAGTGCCGCAAGCTTGGGCTTCCACCAAGGCAATGCCAAAGTCTTCACAGGCAGTATAAACAAAGGCTTTTGCTTTTGCCAAATAATCTTCTACCACTGTATTCGGTTGCGTACCTAGCAGTTGAATATTGTCTTGGGCTTGTTTTTTCAGTTCCTCAAATTGGGGACCGTTCCCGATAATCACCAGCGGGCGCTGCAGTTGATTAAAGGCTTCAATGATGAGAGAAATTTGTTTATAACTGACTAAGCGAGAAACAGTGACATAAAAGTCTTCCTTTTCTCCTTGGTAGGAAAACCGTTGAATATCCACCGGCGGGTAAATTACGGCGGCAGGACGCCGATAACATCGCCAAATGCGTTTCGCAGTGTGGTGGGAATTAGCAAGAAAGTAATCAACCCGGTTGGCGCTAATGACATCCCATTGCCTTAACCGATGCAAAATGTAACGGGTGAAACAACCCGGCAACCCTTTTCCCATGGGGCTATGCCGGAGATATTCAAAGGTTAGTTCCCAGGCATAGCGCATGGGGGTGTGGCAATAACAGATATGGGTTTGGTAGGGACTGGTAATGACGCCTTTGGCAACAGCATGAGACGAGGAGAGAATGATGTCGTATTCCCGGAGATCAAGTTGTTCAATGGCAAAGGGCAAAAAGAGTAGGTATTTTTGAACGCCATGGCGCGCCAGGGGAAAATGTTGCAGAAACGTGGTCCCAATGTTGCGCCCATACAGATAACTCTCGGGATTGGCGGATTCAAAATCAATGAGGGAATAAAGATCGGCATCAGTAATAAGGTGTTGCAGAATTTCTTTGACCACTAATTCCGAACCGCCGGTTGCCTTGGGGGTAAGCCATTCGTGAACTAAGGCATATTTAGGAGAGTGGGACATTGTGATTTAATTTCGCAACCAAATTGGGGGAGTTCAGCATCAAAAAGCGCGATCGTGGCGCAAGTTCTCCTCCCCTCTCCCGAGTATCTCAGAGAGAGGGGAAACCAGGATTGCCGCTAGGTAATAACAGAGGGTTCGTCGCGCCCGGTCATGGTTTTGATTTGGGCAATTTCATCGGCAATGGCAATTAAGTCCCCTAAGGCAGTTTGGGAATCTTGATTTTGTTTGCTGCTATCGGGTTCGTAACGTTCTAAATACACACGCAGGGTTGCCCCATGAGTGCCGGTTCCCGATAAACGGAAGACAAGGCGCGATCCATCCTTGAAAACAATACGGATTCCTTGCTTTTCCGCCGTACTGCCATCAATGGGGTCGCGATAGCTAAAATCATCCGCTAGGGTCACTTCATAGCCATGAAACACCTTGCCGGGGAGATTAGACAGTCCAGACCGCAAATTCTCCATGAGGGTATTTGCCGAATCTTTATCCACCCCCTCATAGTCGTGGCGGGAATAGTAGGTGCGTCCATAGGTTTGCCAATGATCTTTGACAATTTCTTCCACACTCTGTCCCCGTTTGGCAATGATATTCAGCCAGAATAAAATCGCCCAGAGTCCGTCTTTTTCCCGGACATGATTGGAACCGGTGCCAAAACTTTCTTCCCCGCAGAGGGTGACTTTTCCCGCGTCAAGGAGATTCCCGAAGAATTTCCAGCCGGTGGGAGTTTCGTAACAGTCAATTCCCAATTGTTTGGCCACGCGATCCACAGCTTGAGAAGTGGGCATCGATCGCGCTACCCCAGTGATGCCTTGGGCATAGCCGGGAACTAAGGTGGCATTGGCCGCCAAAATTGCCAAACTATCGCTAGGCGTCACAAAAAAGTGATCCCCTAAAATCATATTGCGATCGCCGTCGCCATCGGAAGCTGCCCCAAACGCTGGCGGATTGTTACCATACATGGTTTCTACCAATTCCCGAGCATACACTAAGTTGGGATCGGGATGGCCGCCGCCAAAGTCTTCTAACGGTTCTCCATTGCGCACTGTTCCGTTTGGGGCTTGCAAGCGATTTTCCAAAATTTCTTTCGCATAGGGACCGGTAACGGCATGAAGCGCGTCCATAACCATCCGGAAACCGCCACTCAATAAGTTTCCAATGGCATCAAAATCAAAAATGGAAGCCATTAAATCGGCATAATCGGCTACCGAATCTACGACTTCCACGGTCATATTGCCGATTTGCGTTTCTCCTGGCTGATCAAGATTAATCTCATCGGCATCCAGAATATAGTACTCGCGAATTTCTTGACTTCGGGCAAAAATGGTTTCTGTAACTTCGGCAGGGGCAGGTCCCCCATTGGGGATATTAAATTTGACGCCAAAGTCGCCGTCGGTCCCCCCAGGGTTATGACTCGCCGATAAAATAATGCCGCCAAAGGCTTGGTATTTGCGGATGAGACAGGAGGCGGCAGGGGTGGAGAGCAATCCCCCTTGTCCCACTAAAACCCGCCCCACACCATTGGCAGCGGCCATTTTCAAGATGGTTTGAATGGCAGTGCGGTTGTAGTAGCGGCCATCCCCGCCTAATACTAACCGTTGCCCCTGGTAGTTCTCCTGGCTGTCAAAAATGGACTGAATAAAGTTTTCTAAGTAATTGGGTTTTTGGAAGGTGGGAACCGGTTTTCGCAATCCAGAGGTTCCCGGTTTTTGATCATCAAAGGGTTCGGTGGCAATTGTTCGAATATTCATAAATTTCAACCAATAGCAGTTATCAATCAGCTTATCGCGATTTTTTGCTTGTCTGGGGATTTTACTGTTGCCGCAAGTTAGCGCCTGACGCTGGATGTTGCTTGGACTCGGACTGTGGGAATTGTAAAGTGAAATTGGGTGCCGTTGTCTTTGCCGGGAGACTCTGCCCAAATTTCGCCGCCCCATTTATTGACGATTTGACGGCAGATTGCCAAGCCGAGACCGGTGCCCCCGGTACTGCGTTGCAAGGCCCCTTCTTCTTGATAAAAGCGGTCGAAAACCGTTTCTAATCGCGAGGGTTCAATGCCGCGTCCGGTATCAGCGATGGTCACTTTGACATATTCCTCATCTTGTTCCTGGGCAAATAGCCTAATTTGACCGTCATTATCAGTAAATTTACAGGCATTGTCTAACAGTTTCGCCAGAACTTCCACCAACCATTCACCATCTACATACGCCAAGGGCAAGTTGCCCTGAGTTTGGTTTTCAATGCTGGGAAGAGAGGTTTCTGTATTTTGTCCGGCAATATTGCTCAAGGATAACTCAATACATTCTTCCACAGAGGTCTGTTCCGGATTCCATTCAATGCGTCCGCTTTCCAACCGGGAAAGTGTCAAGAAATCTTGTACAAGACGGCGCATCCGTTCCGAATCATTCAGGGCAGTGGACAGCATCACTTGCCGCAGTTCTTCCGACATATCCGGTTCATTGATCAGACTTTCCAAGCAGACTTGGATGGTTGATAGGGGCGTCCGCAGTTCATGGCCGGTAATGGCAACCAGATTGGAACGGGTTTGTTCTAAGGCTTCCAGTTGTTCGTTCAGGCTTTCCAGATTGGCATAAGCTTCCGCTTGCGTTAAAGCGAGTCCAATTTGGGGCGCGATCGCTTCTACTAATTCAATATCGTCGTCACTCCAAGGATTGCCTTTGTCGTAGCAATGATGGAGTTCAATCATGCCAATGACTTGTCCTTGATAAAGCAACGGAATAAATAACCAGCTTTGAATTTGGTTTTCGGCAACTAAGGAAGATAAAAACGAATTGTTTTGAATCGTGGGATTGGTTGCCGTGTCTTGAATATAAAGGTGGGTTCCTTCTTGTTGCACCCCTTGCAGTAAGGGATTATCAGCAACAGGCCAAGTTTTGTCTTGGATAGAAACGACATTGCTGGACAAAAATTCATGTTTAATGGTGGCTGTTTTGGTATCGGCGTGACAGCGATACACTAAACAACGACAAGCGGAAAGGGCTTCTCCCACTTCTTGCACGGTAATGGTTAAAATTTCTTGGATATCTAGGGAGCGCCGAATGGCATTGGTTAAACAGCGCAATAACCGCTCTTTTTCTTCCTTTTTCGCGATGGAGCTATAAGCCCGAATGACCCGATACTGTCCTGCTTGCAAATGCGTTACCAACCGTTCCACAAAGGCGTCGGGATTGACTCTGCCTGGCGTTTCTTCCGTTTCTTCTATGTCTTGTAAGTAATAATTTCGTGCCGATTCAATTTGGGCGGCCAATTCCGGTCGATAGTATAAAATTTTTTCTAACAGCAGGGAAGTCGCAGTTTTTGCAACGCGATCATCAAATGTCCAGATCCCTTCGAATCGTCTGGCAGAATCTAGCGCAATGGGTTTTCCTCTGCCATTATTATTATTTTCCTCGCATTCCCGACAAACCAAACAACTGGTAAAGGTTTTCCCAATTACCATCAAGTGCCACTCTTGAGATAAAGCATCTTCGGGATCAAAATTAATGGTGGTGCAAATTTCCTCATTGTCTTTAAAGGAAGTATCGATCGCGGAAAAAATATAAATATGATCGCTTTTTTTCCCTAACCGCCGATAGCGATGAGCTTCTTGACGATAAAACCGTTCTTGTTGAAAACTGGCAATAACCAGTGGGGGATCGGAGGTTGCTAACACTTGATCCTCCATCGCATGGGAAAGAGCGGTTAAGGAGGATTTAAAATAAATTTGAGTTCGTAAGTGAGGAAGTTGTTCTAATAACTCCGCCACCAAAGACGTCGATCTGTCCATTAACAGGGTCGAATTTGTTTCTCCATCGCCAAACGCAACTTCCCGCTTTGGGGAAAGCCTCTCCATCTATACTACAAAAAAGGAACCGTTGTCGCGTTATTTGCTAATTAATGCTACAAATTTGATTATAAAGATTAATGAGCAACCGCTGCGCGGCCCATTAAGCGTATCGCCAAAAAGCACATTGACATTTGAATCGCTATGAGCAATCGCGTGGAAATCCATTATTGCAACCAATGTCGTTGGTTATTGCGTTCCGCTTGGATGGCGCAGGAATTGTTAACCACTTTTACGCAAGACATCGCTGAATTGTCCTTGTGTCCCGGTGAAGGAGGCATTTTTCAAGTAATTGCCAATGGTAAAGTTGTTTGGTGCCGCAAAGAAGCAGGGCGT
Organism: Cyanobacteria bacterium SW_9_44_58; assembly: GCA_003021905.1. Classification (GTDB taxonomy): domain Bacteria; phylum Cyanobacteriota; class Cyanobacteriia; order Cyanobacteriales; family Rubidibacteraceae; genus Halothece. The sequence goes on from PXPI01000115.1 coordinate 14,850, forward strand.
TTTCCCGATATTACAGAACTTAAACAGTTAGTCCGAGATGAAATTGCACCGGAAAAATCACTGGGCCATGCCGATAAGAAAACAAACTGAGTTGTAAGAGCAAGTATTTTATCGCTTTCAAGTTTTATTTAATTGTTTAGCTCCATTCAAATAAAATTCGAAGAAGCTGATAGTTATGATTAATCAGGGCAATTGTTAGTGATTGAAGCTAAGAACTCGCTACAGCAACCCAGTTCGTTTTTCTAATACCGGATTATTGAGGCCTCGGAATAAAGGCAATTTCCCCCATTCATAAAATAATTGGGGGAAATAAAATAATTCGTTTAATCAAATTTTAATTTGAAAACAGCAATACTTTGGGTTACTGGGTTAGAGAAATTTAGGGCATTTTCAGTTTGACTTGATTGACCATGTTGGGAAAGAAGCTTTTCTCGCTATTCAAACTAAACAAGAAGTAAACCTTGCTGATGAGCTGAAATTTGATTTTTAGGAGGGCGTTTTTTGAATAGGCAACAACGAAATTGGGAGGTTAGCGTTTATGATTGATATTAATAATGGCCAAAAGAATCAAGCCAAGTTAAGGATAGATTCATCACATTGCAGTTGGAATCAAGAACTCTTAAAGCGAGAAGCAATTATCCTAGAAGCGATCGCGCTCCATCAACCTATCTCGGAGATCACACGCCAGTTAATCGAAACCGTAGAAACGCTAATTCCCAATCGAATCGCCTCTTTTTTATTTTATGATGCCAAACAAAATTGTTTAGGTTCCGGGCAAGCCATTCGTTTACCCAGTAAATATGTAGAAGCTTTAGAAGGATTGCCGTTAGGCCCAAAAGCAGGATGTTGCGGTACAGCCGCTTATCGGAAAGAACCGGTAATTGTCAAAGATATTGCCAGGGATCCCTTATGGGAAGACTTTCGAGATTTAGCTCTTAATTATGGTTTGCGAGCAGCCTGGTCGTATCCTCTCCTTGATCATAATGGCGATTTATTAGGAACATTTTGTTGCTATTCTTCCACTGTGTCTGAACCCACTGAGCGCGATTTAGAATTAACTCAAGTAATTAGCCGCTTGGCAAGTTTGGCAATTACTCAAGATCAGATAAGAAAAGAAAGCGATCAAACTAAGTTAGCCCTGCAAGAAAGCCAAAAACGCTATGAGTTAGCGGCAGAAGGCGCAAAAGTTGGGGTTTGGGAGTGGAACTTAGAAACCAATGAAATGTTCATTGCCCCAAACTTAAAGGCGCTTTTAGGGTATGGCGATCATGAAATTCCCAACCGCATGTCGGATTGGACACAATTGGTTCTTCCTGATGATATGGAAAACGTCAATCAGGCAATAGAAGCCTATTTAGCCGGAAGATATTCTCGCTTAGAAGTGGAACATCGCATGGTGCATAAAAATGGCACTATTATCTGGTTTTTAGCGCGAGGAAAGGGGCAACGGGATCATAACGGAAAAATTTCTCGCATAATTGGGTCCAACACTGATATCACCGCGCGTAAAAAAGCTGAACTTGCCCGGGAAAAACGCGATCGCTATTTGCATAGTCTAGCTGAAATTCAACAACAGTTAATTACGGCTTCCCAACTTACGATTTCCGTGTACCAAAAGATTGTGAATATTTTAGGGCAAACTGCCGAAGATAGTCGCGCTTATTTTTTTATCGCCCATGGCAATGAAAAGCAAGAATTGCTCGTTAGCCACCGAGCAGAATGGTGCGCAGAGGGAATACCTGCTGAAATTGATAATCCCGAGTTGCAAAATTTTCCTTTAAACGCAACACCAATTTTATTTCAAGCGATTTTATCCGGAAAAGTCTATTCCAATCAAGTTAACGATTTACCCTCCCCTGAGCAGGAAATATTAGGTTCACAAGGAATCCAATCCATTCTCATTCTTCCTTTATTTGTTAATAATCAACTATTTGGCATTATTGGGTTTGATCAATGCGACTATGAACGAAACTGGGAAGCAATCGAAATTAATCTTTTAAGTTGGGCAAGGAACGCGATCGCGATCGCGCAGGAAAAACAACAATCTCAACAAGCCCTAATTGAAAGTGAAAATAAATATCGCAACATTTTTGAAAATATTACCCAAGGGATTTTTCAAGTAACACTTGATGGTCAATATCTCAGTGCCAATCCTTTCCTAACTCATCTTTACGGTTACAATTCTCCAGAAGAATTAATCAATAGAATTACCAATATTCCTGAGCAATTATATGTTGACCCGCAACGTCGTCATCAACTAGTTGAACTTACTCTACAATCGGGAATGATAAAGAATTTTGAATCGCAAGTTTACTGTAAAAAAGGGAAAATTATTTGGATTTCAGAAACCCAGCGTGCTGTTTATGACCAAAAAGGCCATTTCCTCTATTTTGAAGGGGTCGTTGAAGATATTACCGCGCGTAAACGTGCTGAAGATCAACTCTATTATCAAGCCTTTCATGATGAGTTAACTCAATTATTAAATCGAGCGGGATTTATCCAGCACCTAGAAGCAACAATAGAAGCTCATGAACAAGAAATCATAGGTTATAATTATGCTGTATTTTTTATTGATTTAGACCGCTTCAAAATTATCAATGATAGCTTCGGACATATTATTGGCGATGAACTCCTAAAGCAAGTTGCTTCCCGTCTAAAAAATAAAATTGCTTCCCATCAACTTATTGCCCGTTTTGGCGGCGATGAGTTTGCACTGCTAGCGACAGAAATTGTCAGTGAAGAAGACTGCTGTGAAATTGCTAAACAACTTCTTGATCAGTTCAAACAACCATTTTTCTTAAAAGAAAATAACTATTTTATTGATGCCAGTATTGGCATTGCTTTGGGAAATCTCTCCTACGAAACGACAGAAGAAATACTGCGAGATGCCGATGCGGCAATGTATGAAGCCAAAGCTAAAAAGCAAGGCTATGCCTTTTTCAAACCCGAAATTCGAGAACGGATTCTATCGCGTTTATTGTTGGAAAATGATTTAGAAGGGGCAATTAATCGGGGAGAATTTCAATTAAGGTATCAACCGCTTGTTTATCTAGAAACCAATGAAATTTATGGATTTGAAGTGTTATTGCGCTGGTTTCATCCGCGAAATGTTTGACCAGTTGCAAGCATTAGGCGTACAACTCAGTATCGATGATTTTGGCACTGGAGAATCTTCTTTGAGTCGCTTGCATCAACTGCCTTTAAGTACCATTAAAGTTGATCGCGCCTTTGTACAACAGTTAAATCAACCTCGTTCCAGTGTAGCAATTGTGCAGACAATCCTAATGTTAGCCCGTAGTTTAGGCGTCAACACGCTTTCTGAAGGAATTGAAACTGCACAAGAACGAGACACGCTATTAAGTTTCGGTTGTCTGTTAGGACAGGGTTATTTTTATTCTGCTCCTGTTGAAGCCGCCATTGCCGCTAAGATGATAAAAGCGGGCAATCTCTCGAATTTGATGCCATTTTAGTAGGCCAGAATTAATCCCCGATCGCGCCACCCTTTTACAGGATGGGATCGGGGAGAAAGTTTAGACTAAACTAATGCCTGAGTACAGGGCAAATTAGTCAGCTTCCTTCATTCCAGGAGTTCATGTACTTAACTTGCTCATCGCTGAGATCGTCAATTGTAACGCCCATCGCATTGAGCTTGAGACGAGCAATTTCACGGTCAACTTCCTGAGGAATCGCGTGGATTCCGGGTTCCAGTTTGCCTTTGTTCTTGGCAAGATATTCCGAGCCTTTGGCTTGGTTGGCAAAGCTCATATCCATGACCGCACTGGGGTGGCCTTCAGCAGCGGCCAAGTTAACCAGACGACCTTCGCCGAGAACAATTACCGACTTCCCATTGGGGAGAATATATTGTTCAGTGGAAGGACGAACTTCTTTAACTTCACTGGCTTTTTGACGGAGAGATTCCAGGTCAAGCTCAATATCGAAGTGACCGGCGTTGCAAACAATCGCGCCGTCTTTCATGTTGTCGAAGTGGTGGGAAGCGACAACGTGCTTGTTACCGGTGAGAGTGACGATAACATCGCCAATTTTCGCAGCCTCGTTCATGGGCATGACTCGGAAGCCATCCATTGCCGCTTCGAGAGCCCGAATGTGATCCACTTCGGTAATAACCACGTTCGCGCCCATACCGGCAGCGCGCATGGCAACCCCTTTGGAGCACCAGCCATAGCCGCCGACAACAACCACTTTTCCAGCGAGAAGAATATTGGTGGCGCGGAGAATCCCGTCAATGGTAGATTGTCCAGTACCATAGCGGTTGTCGAAGAAGTGCTTGGTGGCGGCATCATTAACGTTCATTGCCGGGAAGGTGAGAACGCCGTCGTTGTACATTGCGCGGAGACGGTTAATCCCGGTTGTGGTTTCTTCGGTAGTGCCGATGATGTCTTTGATTTGGTCTTTGCGCTCTTGAATGAGGGTTGCGGTCACATCGCCGCCATCGTCGATAATGATATTGGGACGATGATCCAGGGCGATATTAATGTGCCGCATGAAGGTTTCCTTATCTTCCCCTTTGATGGCATAAACGGGAATGCCATAGTCAGCAACTAAGCTGGCTGCGGTGTCGTCTTGAGTAGAAAGGGGATTGCTAGCAATGAGAATTGAATCAGCGCCGCCTTCTTTAAGGGTAATGGCGAGGTTCGCGGTTTCAGTGGTCACGTGGCAGCAAGTGACCATGCGCAGTCCTTGTAGAGGTTTCTCTTTCGCAAATTGTTCACGAATCTGCTTAATTACGGGCATTTCGCGGGCTGCCCATTCAATGCGTTGTTTCCCAAGTGTGGCGTAACTAAGGTCTTTGACTTCGTGGTTTACTTGTGTTGCAGTCATCGAAATTTTCCAGTTGCTATTTCACATTACGATCTTTACTAGATTACTGCATATTGATCAAATGTCAAAATTTTGGGATAGTTTAACTGCAAATTTCCTCCTTAAGCAGTACGATTAATGAAGCGAAAATATTTTTGGCTGACTGGTTTAGCGGCAATTTTAACGGTTTTTCTAACTTTCAACCATTCTGTAGAAGCGCAGCTTCCGTTGGTTCCGGAATTTTCAGGAAAGTCTTCCGTTTTTAATCAATCCTCCAATAAAGTCGCTTCTGGTTGCGTTCGTATTGATGGACGTTGTGTCATTGAAATTACCGCTACCCCATCTGACTTATCAGATCGGATCAGTGAAGTGGAACAAAGACTCAATGAGATTCTTCCCTACTATCTTCAAAATGAATCGGCACAAGTGAAAGTTCGCCAACAAACAGAAGAACAATTAATCGATCTGTATGTAGTGGTGGAGGAACGAGAAACCCGGTTGCTCACTGTCACTAGCGAAGATGCAACTTTAAAGGCCATGACTATCGAACAGCGGGCTGAGCAGATCTCGCGAGCCGTTGTGGAAGGGTTGCAAATGGCTAGACGAGAGCGAAAGCGCTCCTTTTTCATGGTTCAGCTTCAAAAGGGCGCGATCGCGATTTTTTTGCTTATTGCCGCCACCATATTTCTCTACTACCTAGAACGCCAGTCTCGGAAACAAAAAGCGTCTCTTCACGCTGCTGTCAATAATAATTCCCAAGCTATTTCCACTCAAATCAGCCAAAATCAACGACAGCAACTCGCTGAAATTAAACATCGCGGTCTTCAAATTGCCCGTTTTGGTACTTGGTTCAGCGGCATTCTTTACTTGGTGGGCTTATTCCTTGGGACACGATTTCTGCAAGTATGGATGATTAATGTGTTTCGCATTCCGTTCCGCTTATTTGTGGTGGGATTAGGGGTTTATTTTCTAAGCCGTTTTTCTTTTATTTTAATTGATAAATTTACAGCAATGCTGGCTAATAATTATCTCCTAACCCCAGAAGCAAACCTGCGGTTACAACTTCGTATTTCTACCATTTCTAGCGTTGCTAAAAGTGTGGTTATCATTAGTTGGACAATAGTTGGCATTTTAGTCGGGCTTTCTGTAGTAGGAGTGAATATTGCACCATTACTGGCTGGGGCAGGATTGATTGGGGTTGCCATTTCCTTAGCCTCTCAAAACCTAATTCGAGATGCCATTAATGGCTTTTTTATCATTTTGGAAGATCAGTATGCTGTTGGCGATGTGGTCGGAGTGGGCGATGCCACCGGTGTCGTTGAAGCCATCAATTTACGCATTACCCAATTGCGGGATACAGAAAGCCGTTTAATTACCGTTCCCAATAGCGAAATTCGGACAGTCACCAACTATACCAGCAATTGGTCGCAAGTCGATTTAAAAATCCCCATTGCTTACCATTCTGATATGGAAAAAGCTATTAGCATTATTGAAGATATTAGCAATAGTATGATGTGCGATCACGAGTGGCAACAAAATATCTTAGAAAAACCCTCGCTGTTAGGAGTTGATGAATTCAGCGCTCAAGGCGTTATTATTCGCGTTTGGATTAAAACGAAACCGCTGCAACAATGGCCGATTGCCAGAGAATATCGCCGTCGTCTCAAAATTGCTTGTGATAAAGCCGGAATTGATCTCGCCCTGCCCCAGCAACAAATTTGGTTTTCCAGTGAAGATAAAACAGAATCGCAATGATTAATTCCATCCTCTGCTAATTTAATATCAAATGGATAAATGTTTGCTTGATTCTTACTCGGGGAAGTAGGGAGACAAGGCGACAAGGAGACAAGGTGAAGAAATTACTTATGTGTAGCATGAATTAATCAATTTCATATTAGATGTTAATGCTTTTCTCCAAGCAATTAACCAAGAAATATTACGGAAAAATTAGCTGACAAGGAACTAATAATTCGTTGGTTTTAACCATAATAATTTTTATATACTATCATTGGCGGCAATGGTCATATTTGTCTTAATAGTATAAACTGGCTTTCTGTTTTGTTAATGATGTTTTTTTTAAACAATACGGGAATCATTATTGATAAGGTATTATATTTTAGTAATTCCAATTCAAGGAGTTTAATAAAGTGAAATTGCAACGGTATGAGGGAATCAGAACAATCGTTGGAAAAACAGCGGGTATTGAACAGGCTGAGTTGACAATCACCAATACTGATAATAGGGAACAAAAATTGCAACAGAACGCGATCGCGCAAGCAAATGGCACTGAAGGTATAGAACCGGTTGCAGATTATGAATTTCAAAATGATCTTTCCAGTTCAATCGCGGGAGCGCCAGATTTAGTTGATTTAGGCAATAATTCATTTAATAGTGAGATTATTGATGGTGAATCAGCAACAGTATTTGAATTTGCTGAACAAACAGGCTTGCAACTTTCCACAACTGATTTAATCAGCAATGACGAATACTCCATTTCTATGCTATTTGAGTTGAATAATGTCAATGGGTTCAATAAAATATTCGACTTTCAGGATAGAACTGCAGATAGCGGCTTATATAACGATCCCGACGGCAATTTGGATTTCTTTAATATAGCCAGCGGCAACGACGGCTTTGAGGCAAACAAGTTTGTACAAGTTTCTTAACACGGGAAGATTCTACGGATGAATTAACCGGATTTGTCGAGGGAAAAGAAGTATTTTCTGTGACTGATGAAGAAGAATTAGCAGTCTTTTCATCGGAAAATTTATTAACCCTTTTTCGAGATGATACATCGACAAATGATTTAGAAAATGCTAGTGGCTCCGTTGCTCGGTTAAGACTATTTGACCAAGCATTATCGGAATCAGAAATATCCAATTTAGATCAGCTTCCACCTACAGAGGATGATGCTGGCATTCAAGAATTCTTTGTTACTAATACAAATGATAGCGGTAATGGATCGTTACGCAGCGCGATCGCGCAAGCAAATAATAGTGAAGGCGAAGACATCATAACCTTTGTTAATCTCCGCAGTGAAACCATTAACCTGACTAGCGGCGAGTTAGAAATTACTGACTCAGTTAATATTGAAGGATTGGGAACCAATCAGTTAACCGTTGATGCTGGCGGCAACAGCGGCGTATTCCAGATTGATGATGGGGAGAGCGAAAATGTTATTGATGTTGCAATTTCCGGATTAAAAATTTCCGGCGGTTCTGTTTCCATTAAAAATAACGGCGGCGGCATCTTCAATCAAGAAAATTTAACTTTGACAGATGCTATAGTATCACGAAACTTCTCCGGCAGCAACGGGGGCGGCATCTATAACAAAGGCAATCTCACCATAACTAAAAGTACCATTTCGGATAATTCCTCAAATTTATCCGGAGGCGGCATATACAGCCAAGACAGTATCACTATAACCAACAGTACGATTTCGGACAACTCTGCTAGCAGCAGAGGCGGCGGTATTTTCAATGAAGACGGTATTGCCACCATAACTAACAGTACGATTTCAGGCAACATTGCAACATTTGGCGGCGGTTTCAATAATTTTCGCGGTAACGCCAACCTCATCAATAGTACCTTCTCAGGAAACTCTGCAATCGGTAAAAATGGTGTTGGCGGCGGCATCTCAAATTATAACGGCAATGCCTCCTTGAGCAATAGTACCGTTTCAGGAAATTCTGCCAGCAATAAGGGTGGCGGTATTTTTAATTACAGCAGTGTTACCAGCCTGACCAACAGTATTGTTGCCAATAGTACTAATGGCGATATCTTCTTTAATAACAGCAGTTCCATTAAAAATCAGGGTGTGAATTTGGTTGAGGATAGGAGTCTAATTCGAGAGAACATTATCAACCAAGATCCGAATCTCTCTCCATTGCAAGACAACGGCGGTTTTACCCTAACCCAGATTCCCTTAGCAAATAGCCCTGCTCTTGATACGGGCATAAACAGTTTCATTGTTCCTGATACATCTGATTTAAATGGAAATGAAAACAGCAAAGAGCCTATTCCTTTTGATCAGCGCGGATCGATCTTTTTCGATCGCATTGTGAATGAAACAGTTGATCTGGGAGCAGCAGAGGTTCAAGATGAAACGTTAGCAAGGCCGGTGGCAATTGACATTGCCGATTTTGAGTCTGTCGAACGCAATGATGGAGAAACTGCAACGTTCATCTTTGCTGTCAATCTCGAAGAAGCTCCTTCGCAACCGCTAACAGTAGAGTTTGCAACAACTGACGGCACTGCTTCGGCAGGGGAAGACTATATTGCAACTAGCGGCACTCTCACCTTTAAGGAAGGACTGGAGGGATTAGGTATCAAAACCATTGAAGTAGAAATCCTCGGCGACAATATGGAGGAAAACGATGAAACTTTTAATATTCAACTGAGCAACCCTAGCAATGGTTTAATTCTTCGTGATAGTAATGCCACCGGTACCATTGTGGATGATAACGATCCGCCCGGATCTAATAATGAATCTGCTAATAACAATCAATCGGGCAATGAGTCAGATGATCAACCAAACCCTGTACCTAATCAAGCAGATGAGGCGCTAAAAGCCGACGACGCTCGATCAACTTTTAATGTGGATGGCAGCGGGATTACCATTGGTGTTTTATCCGATAGCTTTAATAATCGAGAGGGAGAAATAGAGGGGATTGCTAATGGCAATCTTCCCGGACCGGGGAATCCCGATAATATGACACCGGTAGAAGTTCTAGATGATTTATCAAGCGGGGGTACTGATGAAGGGCGTGCCATGATTGAATTGATGCACGACGTAGCGCCTGGCACTAATTTTATTTTCCATACTGCCTTTAATGGTCGTGCCGACTTTGCAGAAGGGATTAATGAATTGGTAGAGGCGGGTGCCGATATTCTTGTCGATGACGTTTTCTATCCTGCCCAACCATTCTTCCAAGACGGTATTGTTGCTCAAGCCGCTCAGGATGCTGTTTCCGCAGGAGTTCCTTTCTTTTCTGCAGCTGGTAATTCGGGTAGTCAGTCTTACGAAAGTGAGTTTCGAGTTGGCAATGATCTGCCCCAGATTGATAATTCTTCTAACTATATTTTCCATGACTTTGACCCCAGCAGTGAAGTTGATACTCTGCAGGAATTTACGCTTGGACCCAATCAAAAGATCAACTTATCCTTTCAATGGGACCAACCTTCTGCTTCAACCGTTCCAGAAGACTCCAATAATGAAGAGCCAGTAGGATCCACTAATGACTTAGATCTTTTCCTCTTTAATGAAAATGGAAATAAGCGCCTAGCACAGGGAATCGAATCAAATGTGGAAACCGGTGATCCCATTGAGTTGTTGCAATTTAGCAATTTATCTTCTTCACAACAGAGTTATAACTTGGCAATTGGCAGATATGAACCGGCAGGCGGAAGTAATTCTAAGTTAATTAAGTACATTAACTTTGGCGATAAAATCGATAATTTCGAGCATGAAACCAATAGTTCCACAGTTGTTGGTCACCCTAATGCACCTGGAGTAGCTGGCGTTGGAGCAGCTCCATTTCAAAAAACACCGGAATTCGGCACAAATCCCCCGTGGAGCCCTTTTCATCACTGGGAGGAACCCCAATTTTATTCGATCCAGAAGGAAATCGGTTGTCTGAACCGGAAATTCGCGATCAGCCGCGCTTTACTGCCCCCGATAACACAAACACCTCATTTTTTGGTCAAGATATACCTGCAGATCCAGATAATTTTCCAAACTTCTCTGGTACCTCTGCTGCCGCCCCTCATGCAGCTGCTGTTGCTGCGTTGATGTTAGAAGCAGCCGGCGGTCCCAGTAGCGTTACTCCTGAACAAGTCTATGAAGCTTTAGAAGGTACAGCAATCGACATTGGCGAGGAGGGATTCGATTTCAAGAGCGGGTCTGGTTTAATCCAAGCGGATCAGGCAGTCGAGGAAATTATCAATAGTCAAGGTGACACTGCTACCGATACGTTTGGCTACACGGTTGGCGATGGCAACGGCAACACTGACACGGCACAAGTAACCATCACAATTAATAATGAGGAAAACTCTTCAACAGAAGAACTCCAGACGAATCACCAGACGAATCAATTGATCTTTACTAATTTTAGCGAGCAGGAAGAAATCAACTTATCAAAAGAAGTCACATTTCTGGGAGAAACCACTCCCAAATTAATGAATGACTCAGATCTTGGCTATGAAAATGATGCACCCGCTCTAGACAACGAGATTGGAAACGACCTGATATCCTTTTAAAAGTCAGTATTATGGCCAATTTTTGTACAGCGCGATTGTGGAAGCTAAATGGCTCTTGCCACATCGCGCTATTTTAGTATTCTAATGGCTTAGGGTAAAGCCTGATTGATTTTCGCTTGGGTATTGCAACCAACCACCCCATCCGCATTTAAATTATAATCCCGCTGGAACTCAGAAACCGACTCTTCCGTTCCTGGTCCATAAATGCCATCTTGGCTTCCCTCGTAGTATCCGAGCTGTTTTAATTGCCGTTGCAGTACTTTAACAGCTTCTTTAGAGGTTCCCGGTTGTAAAGGCGTAATGCAAGCGCTTAACGGTTCCATCTCAACGATTTGTTGTTGCTTTGATGCTGAATTGCGATCCTTGCCAGTGTTATTTTGAACAGAACGTTTCTCTGAAGAATCTTGTGGAACTACATTGGAGTTGGTTTGATTCGATGCTGTTTGTTGGATCATTTTTCCCGCCGCAAAAAAACCAAAGGAGAAAAACCCAATAATCACTGTTGTAATGCCTAGCAATGGCAAACTACATCCGACGGGAAGCCGCGGTAGAGAAGATGTGTTCGTCGCGTTATTCTCAGGAGGGAAAAACTGCCCGCTTTTGGTTTTGCCCAATGTTTTGGGGTCATTGACCATGATATGCCCCTTGCGCTTGAGTTTGGAAAACCAATACCATTCTCGCAGAGCAAGGGTTTTATCATCACTATTCGGGAGAAGTTCTAAAACAATAATTTTAGCTTTGTCGGTATCAAGAATAATGCGGGAACGACAGGAAGAACTGTCTAAATGTTGTTTAATTCGCAGTTGAATATTATCTGATAAGCCGATATAGCTGACACTACCGGTGGTAATCTGATAAATTCCTCTTTCTCTGGGTAGTGTTTTCCAATTGATCATCTTTCCAATTGAATGATTGGTCACTGGCTATTTTTTAAAGTGCTTGTGCACGTAACCAAGCTATCGGTAAATATAAAAACTTTTGTGGTTTAGGAACATATGCCCGCTGATTAAATACATCATAATGGTTGCGTTCAATAACGTCTAAAATCCCTTGGTACAGCATTAAAGCAGTCCAAACAGGCCATCGTGAATCGCGACTTAGGGAACGAATGCCTTGTTCGGCTTGTGTATAAAAGCCTCTAGCACGTTCAATTTCAAATTGCATTAAGGAACGCCAATTTTCATTGATGACGCCATTGAATAAGTCTTGTTCTCGGTAGTTAAAGTATTCTAAATCTTCTAAGGGCAGATAAATTCGTCCCCGTTCGGCATCTTCTCCCACATCTCTTAAGATATTGGTGAGTTGGTTGGCAATTCCCAGCGCGATCGCTTCTTCAGTGGGAAAATAAGGCATTTCATTTTTTCGCCAAGGGGCAGTTTTCGCTTGTTGTTCAATGCCTAATACGGCATTCGACATCAAGCCCACTGTTCCGGCAACCCGATAACAGTAAAGGTAGAGATCATCAAAGGTTTCATAACGATTGCGCTTTAAATCCATCCGTTGCCCGGCAATCATATCCCGAAAGGGCTGAATGTCCAGGGGAAAGCGTTGTAAGCTATCCACTAGAGCAACATCTGGATGCTCTACGGGATAGCCGTCAAAAATTGATTCAAGCTGTTTCTCCCAGTGATCTAACGTTTCTAGGGTTGTTAATTCGGCGTCAGGACCATCAACCAGTTGATCGGTACGCCGACACCACACATAAATGGCCCAAATGGCTTTGCGCTTTTGCTTGGGCATAAGAAGGGTGCCCAGATAAAACGTTTTCGAACACTCCGCAGTAATTTGACGACAAAATTCATAAGCGGATTCAACAGGAGGGGGAGAACAAGTCTTTTCGGGATTAGGCAGTCGCAGCATTCACCGCAGGCTAATAGAGTTCACTCTTACAAAAAATTAGTCAAACTTCCTCCCATCTTTACCAATGGTTAAAGGAGGCACCTTCTGTTGAAGAAGGCATCATCTTTAACCAACAGTCGCCGGAACGAAGCCGGAACAAAGCATGAGGAAGGATAAAAACCTTCTGTGTCAGAAGGCGTAATCTTTGACCAACAAGAATAATAATGGCTAACATTCGTCAAAGATTGATTCAGTGTTACTGACAAAATTGTCCCATTAATCGGTACATGGCAACACAGGAGTTTATTTTGCCACAGAAACGGGCTTTTTCTCCGATTTTTCCGGAAAAGATCCTGGGGATTCTGTCTCTGAAATGGTTTGGGCGGTTAATTCTCCAGATAAAACAGCTCCTTCCATGCTGGCTAAATACTGTTGCATGGTGTAATCGCCTGTGAGGTAGAAATTATCAATGGGCGTTTTTTGAGTAGGGCGGCAGGCTTGGGTGCCGGAAGCGGCTTTGTACACAGAGCGGGGGGTTTTAACAACATGATATTTTAGCAACTGGGCAGGATTCTCGCCACAGAAGTGTTTCGGAAATAGTTGTTCTAATTCTTTCATGGTTGCCTGGATAATTTCCTCATCAGATTTGCCAATCCAGTCTTTAGCGGGAGCTAGCACCAACTCTAACATTGACTGATCCCGGTTTTGGTAGCCCCGACAGGTGTTGCTCATATCCGCATAAACACTGAGCAAGGAGGAACGAGAAAAGAGCAGATGGTCAATGTCGGTTAGTTTGCGATCAAACCAAAGATGCAGGTTAATCACAGGAACGCCTTCTAAGCCGTCTAATTTTTTGAAGAAGTCCATTTCTTTCCAAGGAGCAGGCAACATTAACTTTAAGGGATCCACGGGCATGGCTGATACATAAGCATCGGCAGTTAAGATTTCATCCTCAGCCCCGTTTAAACCGCGAATTAAAAAGCCGCGGACGGTTTGGTCTTCATTTAGTAAAATTTCTTTTAACGGCGCATTGAGGCGAACTTCGCCTCCTTGTTCCGTAATATAATCGACTAGGGGTTGACACAAACGTTCCGTGGGAGACCCGTCCAAAAATGCCATCTTGGAGCCATGTTTTTCTTGTAAAAAGCGATTCAGAGCAGTTAGCAAAATTGTGGCAGAAATTTCATTGGGATTAATAAAATTTAACGCCTTGGACATGGCAATAAATACTTCTTTTTCCACCCGTTTCGGCATATTTTGCCGTTCCATCCACTCTGACCAGGTGTAGCGATCCATGGCTTCCACATAGCCCTGTCCGCGCAACATGGCAGGAATTAAGCCAATACCGAAGCGGATTTTTTCTATCCAGCTCAGCATATCATTGTTTCTGAGAATAGCAACAATCCCATTTAACGGGGCAGGGAGATTGGGAAAATCGAAGCGAGAGTAAGTTCCCGGTTTTTCCGGGCGATTGAAGATCATGCTGTGTTCTTTCCATTGCAAGCGATCTTCAATTCCCAATTCCTTGAAAAGCCTCAGCATATTGGGATATGCTCCAAAGAAAATGTGCAACCCCGTTTCATACCAGTCGCCGTCTTCATCTTGCCAAGCCGCAACTTTGCCCCCGAGAACATCTCGACGTTCCAAGACAATGGGGGTATGTCCAGCATCAACTAAATATTTGGCGCAGGAAAGCCCCGCTAACCCTGCTCCCGCAATTATTACCCGCATGGTTTTTCTATTGACTAAGTTCCGGTTCTCATTATACTTTGCATTTTGTTACATTTTAGCTTGCGGTGGGGTTAACCGAGAGTGGAATTGACAATGAAACTGAATTCGCCTTGACCATACCCCCTCATCCTCTTCAGACAAAGTAGCCAGTGACCACGCGATCGCGCCGCATGGTTTGATATCAAACGTTAGCACTTTTAAGGCAACTTCTAGGTGCTTAATACTTCAATTTGTTGAAGAAACATTCCACTTAGAGACTGTTCCTAAAATAAACATTAAGCTTAGCTCAAGAGCAAGCTAACCGTTTCAGCATGAGACGAGTCATAGCAAGGTGAATCAGAGCTTCAC
>PXPI01000116.1:0-7258 GCA_003021905.1 Cyanobacteria bacterium SW_9_44_58
AGTGAAGCTCTGATTCACCTTGCTATGACTCGTCTCATGTTGAAACGGTTAGCTCGCTGTTGAGCTTAGCTTAATGTTTATTTTAGGAACAGTCTCTAAAGAAAGATTGTACATTGATCATCAAGATATAGGTGTTGCTCCTCTTAGTGCATTTGGAGATGGTGTAAGACGCTATTATATATTGCATCAACTTTAGTACAAGCAAAAGGAGGAGTTTTACTAATTGATGAGCTAGAAAGTTCCATTCACACTGAAGTTTTAGATCGTTCCTTTGCTTGGCTAATTAAAGCTTGTCAAGAAATGGATGTTCAGTTATTTGCAACTACCCATAGTTTAGAAGCAGTTGATGCCCTCTTGCAAAGTATAGAAGCAATGGAAAATTTAAATGGACAAAATAATTCCTCTAAAGATTTTGTTTTATATCGTTTAGAAGGGGAAAATGGGAAAAACTTAGCAAGACGTTTTAATTCGGAAAAATTGCATATATTGAGAGAAGAATTGGGTCAAGAAATTAGATGGTAGAGTATGCATTTATTGCTGTTGAGGGAAATCATGACCAAGCATTTATTGGAAAAATTTTAAAATTATTAGGATTTAAAGACTTTAGAGAAACAGACGGAGGAGTAATTCAACAATTAGACCCTTTCTGGAAAAAGTTAGTACCTTCTTATCCAACTAAGAAAGGAGAATTATACAAACGCCTTCCCATGCCTTGTATATTGTATACCGATTCTCTCTCAATAGCGATTTATGGAGGTGAAGGTAGTAATTTTAAAAAGAATGTTGATGCTATCCTAACTAATGAAAGTAAATATCAAACTGATTTATCTAGCTTTGTTGTAATTGCAGATGCCGATGATCAAAATTTAGATAAGGTTATTCAGCCTTATGTTAAGTGCTTTCAGGAATACTTTAAAAACTTTCCTAACAAGGCAGGTACTATTGATAAAAGTAGTTCAACTTATACAGGCATTTATGTCTTACCAGATAATGCTTCACAAGGAACACTCGATCATTTGTTATGTCAATGTGGAGAAGTAGCTTATTTAGGGTATATGAAGCGAGGAAAAGCTTATTTAGCGAATTTTACAGAAAGAGAATTGAAATGGAAGGATTATCAAAAAGCTTTAGTTGCTACGCTTGTTAGTGTCTTAAAACCAGGAAAAACAAATACAGCCAGTATTAATGATAATCATTGGGTTAGTGAAACGACTAGAAAAGAAGTTCCTGAATTAAATAAATTAATTAATTTTCTTATCGATGTATTAAATATATAGCAATTATTTAAATCATAAAGCACATTTTATAATTATCAGAACTCGTTTATACCTATTTGCTGTACCTAAACAGATTAGGAATTGCTATAAAATTGGCAAATTCTTAGAAAGATCGTAACAATCAACGGTACTATTTCTGCAATCGTTGAAAACTCCGTTTCAAACGTTTTAAACTATATTGCAAATAGTCTAAGTTCGTCGCATAATTCCCATACCGCCAAGACACATACGCTTCTGAGATTTCTTGAACTACTTCGCTTTGAGATTGTTCTAAAGTTCGGTTGACGGTTTCCACATATTCAAAGGGCGTTTGCGCCGGATCTTTGGCTGTTGCTTGTTGCGCCAATAGACTCAACAGTTGTTGATATAACCGTTCCATTGCCGGTAAACGCGACAGCCATCGTTGATAGCGCCAGCGCTGAAGCTGCTGCCAGCTTAACCAGCCTAAAAAACTGACCGCAACCAAACTCATTAACCCGGCTAACAGACCGCCCCATCCTTGGGAGAAAAATCGCCACAAACTAGTTGCAAAACTGACTAAGCCGCCAATAACAACATTCCAAACATAGTTGAACCCACTGGTTACGGGAGAGGGCAGCCAACCGGCAATCCAATTCCAAAACTGGCGGAGAACGCTAAAGGTTTGCGATTGTTCCATGGAAGGGGGAATTAAGTCATGGCCGGGAATGGGATCAAATTGAAACCAGCCGTAGTTGGGAAAATAGACTTCTGTTAAGGCAAAGGCATCGGTGTTGCGAATGAGATATAAGCCGGTGAACGGGTTGAAGCGACCGGTATCAAAGCCGGTGGCTAAACGCGCTGGAATATCCAAGGAACGCAACATAATGGTGAGGGTAGTGGAAAAATGATCCGGGTAACCTCCTTTCCAGTCGAACAAAAAGGTGGCGACTAAGTCTTCATCTTCGTCGAGATAGGGAATGTTGGGTCGCAGGCGATAGTTTTGTTTGACCGCTTGCGCCAAATATAAAACTTTTTCGTAGGTGGAATTTAGCGGTTTCGGCGATTCCGCGAGAAGGCTTTGGGCTTGCTGACGGACTTTTTCTTCAATCTCGGGGGGAACTTGGAGATACGTTTCGGTGATTGTGTCGGGATAATCAGTTCCGGCTTGGCGCAGCTGAGCGCGATCGCGATACGGGACTTCTGAAACAACGGTATAGGTTAGCCCTTCCACTAACTCGACTGGCGACTGAATCCCTCCGTGGGGATCAACGGCAATTTCGCGCGTGGGAAAATAAATATCTTCGGCTTGGGGTAAGGTGGGAATTAAGTTGGGCAAATCAGAAACAACAGTGTAGGTTTGCACAATTTCTTCGGTTTCTGCTTGGGTGGGTTGCGTATTGAGACGAAACCGATAGGACCAAGGGGGACGTTTCACATCAACGGTGGGTTTTTCTTTGTCAATCTTCCACCCTTGTCCGGTGTATTGATCAAAGCCCAGAACTTTTATCCAACCCTTGCTTTGCGACCTTAATCGCAACACGACCTTGGGTGTGAGTTCTCCCCGCAAATTTTGATTAATTTGATTGCTAAATCCATAATAAAATTGCTCGTCAACTTCTCCTGGTCCTTCAACCGGCGTTTCTACGTTTCCGCTGCCTCTTCCCTCGCCTTGTCCTTCTCGAACATAGCCGGAATTTTGAATTTGGCGTTCCTTGTTGTCAAATCCTTCATTTTCTAAATTTTCTGGGCCGCTGACGGGAAAGGTTTGAATTTGATAGCTGGGCAACCGCGGCATTAAGGCAAAAATCAGCAAGCCTAAGCTAAGAATGAGCAGGAAAAATAGGGTTAAACGGCGAATTGAGAAAGTTGAGGAAGAAAAGAATTTTTGGCTGGAAGCGGATTGGGTTTTGGGAAGCGACGATAAGGCTAATCCTAAGCGAGACCGATAATCTAAAACGAGAACCGGTAAACCGATGATCAGAAAAACAATCAGCAACGGCGCAAAGGCAAGCGTTTGGGATAAAGTGCCGGCTACTCCTAATAAAATCAGCCCAATGACCATGGAGTAGCCTAAGTCTTTGCGGCGAGGCAAGTCAAAACTGTGTAAAACTTGCAATTGAATCAGCAGTTCTGCCAAAACCAACCGCGTATCGTTGAGACTCCCTAATAAGTTGCGGAAAAAGACTGCTAAGGCAATTAACATGCCCATGGCAATGAGGAATTTAACGGCAATATTGCGGTAATGCCGGCGTTGCCAACTCCAAATGGCACCGATAATGCTAACCGGGATTGTCCAGAAGCTGAAAGTTTTGCCTGCCGCTAAATCCGTTGCGATAATCCCCACCGCCACTAATAACTGAACTAAAATTCTTAAGGGAATCGATTCTTCGGTTTGGGGAGGAGGGAGATGCTGCAACTGTTTCCAAATTTGCTTGAGAGAGGGCAATTGCTGTCGCCGTTGGCTGAACAAATTCGACATAATAGCGAGGGGAATTATAGGCTTTAAGAGTAAGGATCGTGAGAAACCATGGATATTGACCAGCAACTACAGGAACTGATCGCCGAAGCCCCTGAAGACCGGGGAATGCCCAAAGTAATGGAGTACGCGATCGCGCCCATTATTAAGGTCATCGCACAACGACTCCAACATCAGCAGTATTATATCTTGCAAAATGCTGAAGAAAACTGGCAAGTGACAACGCTGCGCCATCGAGAAGATGAAAACTTAACGAAACGGGTAATTTATGCCTTTCCCACCTTTGAAGATGCAGGAAGCTTTGCCCAACACAGCGAACCGGAATTAATGGCATTGCCGGTGAACGTGGCACAGATTTTATTTGAATTATTAGCGTTTGAACAAGTGGATACTGTGATCTTTTTTGATGAGTCGGGAAACTATAAAGATGGCACGGAAATTCCTCGGGACAAATTGCAAGAATTAATGCGGGAACAATTGAAAAAACTCAAAGAGCAAACGGAACAGCCTCCTGCCAATTTCGCCTAAGCCAACTTGTTTTATGAAACGATTAAAAGACAACGAAACCTATCCTTGTCCAGTTTGTCGAAGCGGAAACGTAACTTCCCTATTTATGATGGAAAATACGTTTTCTTGTCAATTTTGTCAGCATCTTTTTACCGCTGATTTTTCCCAACAATTATTAACAATGATGGATAGTGAAATTTCCTTGAGTTGGTATTGGAATGGGAAACAATGGAGCAGCCCGCAACGTCAAGGTATGGAATTGGGCTGGGAATACGCGATCGCGGGATTGCTTTTTGTTTTGCTGCCGTCGTTGATTGTGGGAACCGGGGCCTATTTATTCCCGCCGGTTCCGGGAACCCCGCTGGCTTGGCTGCCCACTGCCTGGACCATTTTGACAGCGATTACCCATTGCGGCATTCTCCTGTGGTTGATTACAGAATACTATCAGTTTCCCGTGAGACTGTATTTGCAGGCAAGGTGGCAACAACGTTCTTGATAGATACTTTTTCTGCCTTAAAAGAGGTTTAATTTTATCAATATTGCCGATACAACTTTATCGAACATTACGGAAATTGAAACCGGCAATACCTGTCAAAATTTAATCTAGTTCTCACGCAATTGCTTGCAAAACTATCTCGCCTTATCCCCTAAACAAGGAGGGGGAATACTGAGAAACTATCTATCAATAACTATGAAAATTTTAGTCTTAAATGCCGGTTCCAGCAGCCAAAAAAGTTGTTTATACTATATTCCGGACGACGATCGGTCTAAAACGGTAATTACGCAATTGTGGTCGGGAAGTATCGATTGGACGAAACAGCAGGGAATGGCAACCATTGAGGTGGAAAGCAACGGCGTTGTCTTAGAAGAAACCAAGAAAACCGATGATCGCTTAGCGGTAATGGAACGCTTGCTGAATACCATGTGTGAAGGAGACAATGCCATTTTAGAATCTTGGGAGGAAATCGATTTTGTGGGACATCGCATTGTCCATGGGGGAAGCCGGTATCAAAAACCGACTTGGATCACTGAAGAGGTCAAAAGCGCGATCGCGCAGTTAGCCTCCCTTGCCCCGAATCATAACCCGGCTAACCTGCAAGGCATCAAACTCATGGAAGAATTGTTGCCGAACCCGTCTCAAGTTGCCGTATTTGACACCGCCTTCCACAGTCAAATGCCAACAGAAGCAACGATTTATCCCCTTCCTTATCACTGGTATGAACAAGGCATTCGCCGCTACGGCTTTCATGGCATTAGTCACCAGTATTGCGCCCAACAAACGGCGAAACTGCTGAAACAGCCTTTAGATAAACTCCGCTTGATCACCTGTCATTTGGGAAATGGTGCTTCTCTCGCCGCGATTAAAAATAGCTATAGCATCGATACCACCATGGGCTTTACCCCCCTAGAAGGGTTAATGATGGGAACCAGGTGCGGTTCCATTGACCCGGGAATTTTAATCTATTTGTTGCGGGAACAGGAATTGACCGCGGATCAAATTGATGAAATGCTCAACAAAGAATCCGGCTTAAAAGGCATTTCGGGCATGGCTAGCGATATGCGAACCATTACCGAAGCCATGCAAGAAAATAAGGAACGGGCGCAACTGGCCTTTGATGCTTATATTCACTATTTGTGCCGGCAAATTGGGGCAATGGCTGCCAGTTTAGAAGGATTCGATGTTTTGGTCTTTACTGCGGGAGTGGGCGAAAATTCCGCAATTGTCCGCCAAGAAACCTGTCAGCGGTTGCAATATTTAGGCGTTCATCTGGATATCGAGAAAAACCGAGATTCGCCAAACAATGAAGATATTGCCGCTGATCAATCGCAGGTGCGAGTTTTAGTTCTTCATACCGACGAAGATTGCGCGATCGCGCAAGCCGTTTGGCAACTGGCGCAAGTTAAGGGATAAGACTCATTGGAATTCCCTTCCATCTACTATAATTGCTATGATATCCGCCAAGGAGTTTTGCCAGTGCGCGGATCAGTCTCAGTCCAAGGAAACAACCAAATTTGATCATCTTTAACTGCCACATGAACCAATTTCAAGGGACGATCCGCAGAATCTTTTTCTACCGGATCGTCTGGGGCAAACCGAGAACCATGACAGGGACAAGTGAGGAGATTAATGGCGATTCATCCCCACCCAAATTAAAGATTGTGGATGGGGGATTCTCGCTGATCTTGCTCAAAAATTAAGTTGTAGCAAATTCAAAGTCATTCGCACTGAGGTCCCCAGGAGAGACGTTTTTGAGGGTGGCAATTTCTTTGAAATTGTCCAAAAAGTCACCGTTGAGGTCGAACTTGAGCTTAGTATCCGAATTTGAGGCAATAAGCTTGATATAGTCTTGGAAAGGCGTGTTCGAATTAAAGGGCGGGAAGAAGGAGTTTTCGATGGCTTGGCTGAAGTCGATAACATCCGAACCCGGTTCGAAGTCGGTGATGGTATCCCTAAAAGCGTCTTCAAAACCCGAGAATGAACGCAAATTATTGAGATTCTCATAAACGAAGCGATCTTCGCCCGCATTGCCGGTCATCGTATCTCCAGCGCCCAAGCCGGTGATATCGTCGTTGCCAGGACCGCCAATAAGGGTATCAGGTTGGGGGGTGCCACGAAGATCCAGATTGATAATGAAGTTAACCGTTGCCGTATCGGTGCCGCCGTTGCCGTCGCTGCTGAGAGTTAGTTCCGCCCCAGAGGACAAAGTAATCTGATCTCCGACATCGCCAAGGTTGCCGTTAACGGCAGTTACATTGAGAAGGTCTCCATCGGGGTCAATGTCGTTTGCAAGGACATTGCCGGTAGCAGTAGCATCTTCATCCGTATTGAAGGTATCGTTGTTTGCCGTTGGGGCATTATTGGAGTTAACGCTGACCGTTACCGTGGCGGTGCTGGTATCGCCATTGCTGTCTTCGATGCGGTAGTCGAAGCTGTCGTTGCCGTTGAAGTTGGGCTTAGGCGTATAGTCAATCCGGTCGTCGGTGGGGTCGTTGGGGGTGCCGCTGTTATCCACGGCAGCGTTGCCGTTGCTAGCGG
>PXPI01000116.1:7331-11839 GCA_003021905.1 Cyanobacteria bacterium SW_9_44_58
CAATCCGGTCGTCGGTGGGGTCGTTGGGGGTGCCGCTGTTATCCACGGCAGCGTTGCCGTTGCTAGCGGCGCTGGCAATGACTAGAGAATTGCTTGCTGGACCATCCCCGCCGAAGTCATCGTTGCTGAGAACATTAATGGTAGTAGCAGTATCTTCTTCAGTGCTAGCAGTGTTATTAACTGCTGTGGGACTCTCATTGCCTTGGTCAGCAACGGCCTCGATTGCTTCAGGAGCCTGGATCAATCCATTTCCAGTATTAAAATCAAACCCTGAGTCCCCCATATCAATTGCTGTATTTTCAAGTGCTGTATAGATTTCCTCAGGCGTCAAACTATTAGGACCGCCTGCTGCCTCCTGCATCAATGCGGCGACAGCAGCAGCATGAGGAGCGGCTGCGGAAGTGCCGAAAAAGTTGGGAGAACTATCTGAATCTTGAGCAATATCAGATCCGAAAAATGTCGTGTTTGTCCCATCAGGAGCTGTAAACCGTGGCTGGTCACGAACTTCTGGGCTATTTAGGCGATTCCCGTCGGTATCAAAAAGGATCTCAGTTCCTCCTGCTGAAGAAAAGTCCTCCACTTGAGGGGGATTGGTGCCACATTCGGGGGTATCCCCGTAAAAAGCCGCTCCTACTCCCGCAGCTCCTGCCGCGTTAGGATGGCCAAAAGAGGTAGAACTATTAGTAAAAAATTCGGCATCACTTGTGCCGCCGCTGAAATCAATATATTTGATTTTACCCGGAGTCGGTCCCCCTGCTGGTAGGTATTGCGTAATTAGTAGATTAAAATTCGCGGCAGACCCTGTGGTGTTTGTAAAGTTTAGAAACTCAACAGGATCTCCGTTTACATTAGTATCAGCGCTACCAGTGACAATCTGTCCATTATCGTTCACAACAAAGATATCCATATCATTGGCAGAACCGGTTCCCCCTGCTTGAGCATGCGGTTGATCCCACTGAAAGGAAAGACCAATCGACTCATTGTTAGCAAGGGAGAATTCTTGAAGAATGTCTGTCCCTGAGCCGGGATCAAAATCGTGAGCTAGAGAGTCATCCTTATCATCACCACCGAATAGATCGAAGGTTTGACCAGAATCGCGAAAATCAGTCTCGTGGGACTGGCGATTCGCATTTCCTGCAGAAGAAAAATAGGGAACGCCAGCGTCTGCTGCTTGATCCGCAGCTTGAGCGATAACACTATCTTGGAAAAACGGTTGGCTTTTATAAAAAACGTCATCCACGATGACATCAGCACCGGCATTCACTAAATCGGTGATCCCGCTTGCAAAGTCTGCTGGCCCTTCAAAAGCAGTGTGGAAGGCGAAATCGGCGCTGGGAGTAACATCATACATTAGCTCGATCATGGCGCGCCCTTCGTCACTCCCTTATTGGTCGAACTCATCCAGAACCTGGACATCTGATGGCAGATCGCCGCTGGCAACACCAGCTGATTCCCCACCTAAGGTATTGTAGCTATCTGATAGGACGCCAATTCTAATACCGCTGCCATCAACATTGAAGGTCGAGCGAGCATCATCGGCGTTCATAGAAACATCGCCTTGGCTCGTCACTGATCCGACATTAGTCTGGGGTAACTCAGCAGGTCCGGCAAAATTCAGACTGGATAATTGAGCCATTTCCTCGATTGCCTCAATCGGCAGCGAACCGTTAACGACTTTCCCAAAAGATGCTGAGTCTTGCAATCCCAACTCTTTTAAGTCTTCAACAAGAGTATCTGCCTCTTCAGTCGCGATCGCCTCAATTTGAACCCGATTTTCATTAACCTGTAATAGAGGATTTTCTTCAGGCAAACTGAGCGAATCTAGACCTTCTATTTGAAATTGTTCAAACAGATTAGCCAGCTCTGGTCCTACTTTTTGACCTAAGAGATCGTTTTTATCGAAATTTAATTGGTTCTGTAATTGGTTCTGTAATTCAAACATTGTCATGATTTTGGCTTATATAACCATCTCAGATAAACTAATGAATCTAAACTGGCATGTTTCAAATAAACAAAACAATTACGTAAAAACATTTGAAACTGCCAATTCAAAATTTAATAAAATAGTTATACCTCATGGTCTTTTAGTTGCCTCAGGCCATAGTATCAGAAGAATGAAATTATAACATTTCCCAGTCAGGTGAGGTACAGAAAAATAGGTACAAAAACGCCCTAAAGCTTAAACGGTGTACTCCATGAGTTCAATAATTGCTATATGGTCAATAAAAAAATAGTTAAAATAACGTAAGGGTTTAGGTGTCGGAGTTGAAATAACTCCAAAAAAGGCTAGACTCACATCTTGCACCAAGGAGCAAAACAGGAGTAAAAAGAGGGTACTACTAATGTGACCTTTGATGAATGAAAGACCTAAAGACGTATGGATATCAAGAAAGAGATGAACAAAAAAGACGCGAATTCTTAGAACAACTGGAGAAAATCGATAAACATCGAATTGTTTATGTTGATGAAGCGGGATTTGATAACCAACAGGATTACCCCTTTGGTAACAGTCCTAGGGGCCAGAGATGTTATGGAATGAAATCGGGAAACATAAAGAAAGAGTGAGCTGGATTGCCGCTTTGAAAGACAGAACAATTTTTGCCCCTTTTACCTTTCAAAATTCATGTAATCGATATTTATTTGAAGGTTGGTTGGAATTTTACCTACTTCCTCAGTTAGAAGCAGGCGATGTCATTGTTATTGATAATGCCAGTTTTCATCAAGGAGAAAGGATTGAAAAACTTGTTGAACAAGCCGGATGTCAAATTTGGTATCTACCTTCTTATTCACCTGACTTGAATCCCATAGAAAATTGGTGGGCAGTGTTAAAAACATGGATGAAACAGAAAATTAAAGAATTTGAAACTGTCAGAGATTGTGTTGAAGCTGCCTTCAAAAACTGTCCTAACGTTTTTGCGTAGTGCTATAACCCTCTTCTGTCAGTCTCCGAATAGAAAAATCAATTGAATTTTCCGAAGCCTTTTCTAAGTGCGCGATCGCGCTGGTAATTCTTAGTATTAAATATTTCCTATAGCAGTTCTTGGACTCACGAGCTACAGTAGCAACATTGACTGATTAAGGCTTATGACAAAATTTAATTACTTAATTGGTTCAGTTCAGAGCGTATCTCATTAGAGTGAGAATTGCTATATTAGCCAAATTTAAAAATCCAGTCTTCATAAGCCTTACAGCGACAGGTTTACGGAAAGTGACAAAGGCGGGATAGAACTGATGGAAAGTGATTACCAGAAACAGAGTCTGAAAGCGTTTCTAGAATTGTTTCTTAAGGCCCAAGGAAGCCACCGACCCGAACACTGTCAAGTTAAATCAGCTAGCGCTCTGAGTCGTTTTCTGAATCATTATGTCTGGTCAGCGCGAGCCATCATCCGCCAAGTTAGATATATGATCCGGCAGCAACTAAGTCAGTATCATCCTCGATGTCGGCGTCCTCATTTACAAGTAATCGTTGACTTAACCACATTAGAAAAGCTGCGATTACCGGTGTTCGTCGTGACCGGATTTTGGAAGATGGTCGCCGCTTATGGCAATTACATAAGCCTGGTCAACAAATTAGACTTCAAGGATTAAAGTTTCCGGTTACCATCGCTTGGTTCTATCTGAAAAAACCCTCCAAACGCTACGTTCTTTACGTTCTTTCTACCAAACCCCTCAAAGCCAGTACCATCGTTTGGTGGGGAAAACATCGCTGGCAAATTGAAGGCTTTTTCAAAACTGCTAAGTATCGTTGGTTGATTTTGTCCTTAGTAGCCTTTTTGCTTGCTCATTGGGGTTATCTGTCTCTGGATACCAAACAATTACCGGATTGGGGAATCGCTACCACCATCATCCTTGAAACTTGCCTGGTGGAAGTAGTTGTTGCTGTTTTTCTTGCCGAAATTGAACACAAGCGAACTTTACTACAACAGCAGGGATTAGATATTCAAATTACAAGGTGCAAGATTTGAGTATACTAACTCCATAATGATAAACCAAGATAACTCACACCTCACTACCGAAGAGTTATACCAGTTGCCGAAACAGAAACTGGTAGAAATCATCATTTCTCAACACCAGAAATTGAGAAACTAACCACAGAGATCGAGAAACTGAAAGCTAGCTTAAACCTAGACAGTCAGAACTCATCCAAACCACCCTCAACGGATTTACTCAAAAAAGCGAGAAACCGAAACCAAGCAAACTAGCTGACAAAGAGGGGTCACCAACAAGGAAACCTGGGGGACAACTTGGGCATGCTGGAAAAACTCGAAAAGGGTTTGGAAGAATTGACCGCTACGAAATCTATCCCGCTTTTGTCACTTTCCGATTTCTCTGACTAGGAAAAATCAAGTAGAATGACGATGTTCTGCAAAATCTGAACTTTAACAATAGAGGGCTATAAAGAACGACACTTAGAGACTGTTCCTAAAGAAAATATAAAGAAGAGGCGCGATCGTTGATAACAAGGGTCAAACTTGAAATAGATGCAACGATTCGCTATTAAAATGACG
>PXPI01000117.1 GCA_003021905.1 Cyanobacteria bacterium SW_9_44_58
ATAAGGTTAGTGTTCGTTGATGAGGAGCGGTGTGATGGGAAACTATCACGCACCGTTCTGGAGCCGAGTCAGTAGGGCAACCTACTGGCTTAGGTAACTGAAGAAGTGGAAACACTGTTCCATGAGTTTGGACACGGCTTGCAGCATATGCTAACGCAAGTGAATTATCCCAACGCTGCCGGCATTAATAATGTGGAATGGGATGCTGTGGAATTGCCCAGTCAATTCATGGAAAATTGGTGTTATCATCGCCCCACCTTCTTTTCCATGGCAAAACATTATGAAACCGGGGAACCCTTACCGGAACCATACTATCAGAAACTTCTCGCGGCGCGGAACTATCGCAGCGGTTCCATGATGTTGCGTCAACTGCATTTCAGTTTCCTGGATTTAGAACTCCATGCCCGCTATGATCCCGATAGCGAGGAAAGCCCGCGACAAGTGCGCGATCGAATTGTTCCCAGCACTACAGTTTTGCCGCCGCTTGCTGAAGACGCTTTCCTATGCAGTTTTGGGCATATTTTCGCCGGTGCCTACGCTGCGGGATATTATAGCTATATTTGGGCAGAAGTCCTCAGTGCCGATTCCTTTGCTGCCTTTGAAGAAGCCGTTTTGGAAGATGACACGGCTTTAACCCAAGTGGGCCAAAAATTTCGGGATACTGTGTTAGCCTTAGGCGGTTCTGTTCCGCCCATGGAAGTATTCAAACAATTCCGGGGACGAGAACCTAAAACCGACCCCTTGTTAAGACATAGCGGCTTAGCTGAAAGCGAACAATAATCGGTTCTCCGCTGTTATTTGTCCTTGGCAAACCCATGACGAATGACCAATGGCCAAGACATCGCCGCGTTGGTCGCCGGGCAGGGGAGCGCCGGCAGACCGCGGCCCATCTGGGATTAGCCGCCCATCACTGACTGGGCGAGTGCAATGTAGAGCGGTATTCCCAAAGCAATCGCAATCGGCGTGCCTAGGGCTGTAGAAGCGCCGATGTAGGCGGAGGGATTAGCCGAGGGGATACCGGCTCGCAGCGTGGGCGGCCCTGAGATGTCTGAATTGGAGGAGGCGATCACGGCTAGAACCACAACGCCGCCGGGGCTGAATCCCGTAGCGAGGTGGGCAATATAGCCGAAACCGAACCCAATAAGCCCATGCAGCAGCGGCGCTACAAAAGCATAGAGGGCATACCACTGGGCTACCTTGAACAACTCGTTGAGCCTTGCCCAGGCCTCCATCCCCATTACCAGCATCAGGATGGAAAGCAGGCCGCTGAAGAGAGGATCGTAGAACTCTTCAAAGACACTTCCCGGTTTGGTTAGCAACCCGAGAGCGATGCCGAGCAGCAGTGCCGATAGGGCATAGCCCTGGAGACTTTCCTTCACAATGGGCCATATTTGAACCGACTTGCCTTGCTGGCGGCGATATTCCTGTCTGGTAGCGGGATACTCCTGTCCGGTGCTTGGAGACCCCTGTTCACTGGGAGAGCCCCCTGCGGCAACCGCCTGCTTGCTGAGAGACTCCTCCTTGCTGAGATGCTTGTCGCCTTGATTGCTGAGATAAATGCTGGCCAAGACGATGGCAGTTACCAGTGCTGGGATATCCATGAAGGGATAGAGTGCCGGGGACCAGGCCTCGTATGACATGCCTTCTGAGTCCATTGATGCCAGGGCGGCGGCAAGGGTAGAGCCGCTGACAGCACCGAACAAGCCGCCGGTGGCAATCCCATCCACGGGTTTGACGCCCGGCATTTTGGCCAGCGTATTGCGCCCAATGAACGCGATCAGGATCCCTGTTGCCACAGCAAACGCCGCCGGCAACGCCATCTCGCCGAGATTGGCGTCGCGGATTTCAATGCCACCTTCTAGGCCGACAGTCATCAGCAGCATGAAGACGATCCACTTATAGATCGGCTCTGGAATTTGCAGTTCGCTGCCAAGGGCGGCAACGATCACACCGCCAAGCAGAAAGCCCAGCGTCGGAGACCGCAACTGCTCCACAAAGCGCGTCAAAAATTCGGATAATAACTCCAAAAATACCTCCTTTCACTTTCTCTAACGAGGGGTAATTATTGTGATCAACAAATTTTAAGAAGTAAGGGTGAAGCGCTTTACCCTTACAGTACAGATATGACGCGAGAACCTTTCGATAGAGTATTCCGAGATCGCTGTTCTCGAAACGGGGTTGGAAAGTAATAGCTGTCCTGCTTCATTTCCCATCTAAAATAATCTATCAAAAACTAACTCTCTATCTGTTTAAGTCTATCCTAAAATGTACAAATTTTTGCACCTTACAATATGGATTTGAAAAACAATATTCAATCAAACTTATAAGTTTTCTTTTTATGTCGCGATTTCTGATATCTCTGTGGTTAATAAAACTTGCAATTGCAGAGTTTTCTTAATGCGACCTCCCCTTTACCAAAGACCCAATTGACAACGGTCGCAACGCAAAAAGGATAAGTGTTTTTTATAAAGTGCTTCCGATAATCTAAGTCAATCTTTCTCAATATAGGGTAGTGAATTCGCCACTGTTTAGCATAAACTTTTAAATATGGTTTAAGGTAAAACCATAGAATTTTATATTGAATTGTATTGTTGCAACAAAGTTTTGAAGAAGCGACCGATTTTTCGAACGATTCTCTAAATTACGCGTCAGGAGGTAATCGCAATGAGCCAGCAAGCTACCAAACTCGTCATCATTACGGAAAAGCTTCTACTGAAAAAGGTTGCCAAAATTATCGAAGAAGCCGGGGCTACCGGTTATACAGTGGTGCAGACTGGCGGTCAAGGCAGCCGCAACGTGCGCTCGTCGGGACAACCCACCGTTGGCGACAGCTTCTCGAATATTAAGTTTGAGGTGCTCACCGCCGATCGGGATCTGGCCCTGAAAATTTCGGATGAAGTTGCGACGCAGTTTTTCGAGGATTATTCGGGCATCACCTATCTCTGTGAAGCGGAAGTACTGCACGCGCACAATTTTTGACAATGAAGGGAGAAGCAACGTCCAGCAACAACAAGCGTTATTGAAACCGGTTTTTCACCAAAGTGAGCAAGAAGTCCCCATTCTCAGTTGAGCGGAATGGGGATGATAGCGAATTTGAACAAAAGCGCGACAGTCCCTAACCGAACGCGTTAGCGGATTAGGGAACGGGGCGTTCCTTCGGTTCGGGCTTCTTACGTTTGGAGGAAATCCTCACTCTCCTCACTTCCTCACTTCGTTGCGTCGCTACGGTCGTTGCGTCGCTACGGTCGTCGCTTCGCTCTTGCGTCGCTGCGGTCCGAATTAGACCCTCACAAGGTGCGGAATTCGATTCCGCACTCAGCCCCTCAGGATAGCGCAGAAATTAGCGGGTTCGATGCCCGATCATTTCTAAATATGCTATAATGATTTGTATACTCAGTCACTTAACCGCTAACAGGAAGGGCTGATTGATTTCAAAAAAATAGAATTTCATTCTATCGGGGCTGGGAACCCGCCTCGTCAGACGCAGAGCTATCCACCTCTGGTTGTTTCGGAAGAGATGATTAAGTGAAAGCGATGAAGCGTCAGAAACCGCAATCTCAGCGGAAGGCGACTTGCGAGTAGTTCATAACATGGAAATCAGTTATAGCAAACATACGGATGGCACTCAATTGGCCTATCGCCATCATCCTGCCTCATCCCAGCAGATGGATAAGCCGGGAATACTCTTTTTGCCTGGCTATGGCTCAGATATGGAGGGGACGAAAGCGACAAAGCTTTTTAATTGGGCAAGGGAACAGGGTCTTCAGGCTACCTTAATGGACTATGGCGGTCATGGCAGTTCCAGCGGTCGATTTACAAACGGGACTTTGGGTCAGTGGCGCGATCATGCCAGTCATATCTTGGAAACGATTGCATCAGGACCGCAAATCTTAGTGGGGTCCTCAATGGGAGGCTGGATCATGATGTTGTTAGCGCTTCAATGGCCGCAACGGGTCTCTGGTTTAATGGGTCTCGCCACTGCCACCGACTTTCCATCGCGATTAATTTTGCCTTCTCTAACGAATGAGCAAAAGCAAGAGCTCAGGAGAAAAGGCGAAACTATCCTCACTTATAGTTCTTTACCGATAACGGAACACTATATCCAAGAGTCGGTTAATCATCATCTCTTTGATACAGGGCATTTGCGCAACTTAACTTGCCCTGTAGCGTTAATTCACGGTGTGCAAGATAGTGTTGTTCCTTGGATGTGGAGTTGTCAATTACAGCAAGAATTGGGAAGCGATTCTGTTACTGTTATTTTGATCAAAAATGATGGCCACCGGCTTTCTGAGCCTCAAAGCTTAGATATTGCTATCAATAATTTAGCAAGAATGTGCAAAGAATCCTACGACTACAGCCTTTAGGCTTAGTCGATAGATGAATTTGCACCAACCAACAAAAGCCCGACAGGGCAACCGATTCCTACTACTTTGTGCTATACTAATTTATAGCGTTGGTTAATTTGCTCTAATATTAAACGTTGCTAAGATCAGGCTCTATCCTAATTCCCAACAGAAGCAGTTGCTAGAACAGTCCTTCGGCAACTGCCGTTGGGTTTGGAATTACTGCCTGAATCTGATTAATCAGGCTTACAAAAAGACAGGGAAAGGACTTTCCGGGTATGAAGTCAAGAAACAGCTTCCTGCCTTGAAGAAAAAACATGAGTGGTTAAGACTTACCTATTCCCAATGTCTCCAACAGACCTGTCTCAATCTAGGTGTTGCTTTTAACAATTTCTTCGAGAAAAGAGCAAAATACCCACGCTTCAAGTCCAAACACGGGTTACAATCTATCCAGTACCCTCAAAACGTTCAACTTAAGGATCGTGGGATTTATCTCCCTAAAATCGGGGAAGTTAAAGCAATAATTCATCGACCAATTGAGGGCAAGGTAAAAACAGTTACTGTATCTCGGAACCCGTCAGGGCGATATCACGCTTCTATCCTTTTTGAAGATGGTAAAGACAAACCCGAACCTTCAACAGAGGGTAAAGCAGTTGGTATTGATCTTGGGTTGAATCACTTCGCCATAACCAGTGATGGGAGTAAGTTTGATAACCCGCGTTGGATGGACAGACATGATAAAAACCTTAAGACTAAGCAACGCCAACTGTCTCGAAAAGAGAAAGGTTCTAATAATCGAAACAAGGCTCGGAAAAAGGTAGCCAAAGTTCATAACAAAGTCACTCGTTGCAGAGAGGACTTCCTGCACAAGCTCAGTCGCAAGCTAGTGGACGAGAACCAAGTCATCGCAGTGGAGAACCTTAATGTGAAAGGAATGGTCAAAAATCATAATCTCGCCCGTGCCATAAGCCAAGTGGGTTGGGGAGGGTTCTGCACCATGTTGAAATACAAAGCAGAACAGGAAGGCAAGATGTATGTGGAAGTTGACCGTTTCTTTCCCAGTTCTAAAACCTGCAACGTTTGTCTAAACCAAGTTGATGGTCTCCCACTAGATATTCGGAGTTGGACTTGTTCTAACTGTGGAACAAAACACGATAGAGATATTAATGCCTCACGGAATATCAGAGACGAGGCACTGCGACTGATTTCCTGCGGAACGCGGGATGAAGCCTATCGCCCAGGTGTAAGACCTAACCGTGGAGGACGTAAGAAATCCACGATTGGGTATTCTGTTGGGTAGGAACCCCCCTTCTACATCGCGGAGCGCGATTAGAAGCGGGTAGTTCACCACGGCTTTATGAGGCGGTTTGAACTGCTCCGTTCAGATTGATATGGGGTTCGGTTTTGCTCTCCCTAGCCTACAAACTGGTTACCGCTGACTGGTTGCTTTTGAACAATCGCGCTTTTTCCTGCTGCATTAAATGCTTTAGTAACGCGGTACGTTGGTTGTTTTGGAATACTTGCTGCAGTTTCTCTTGCAATCGGTTAAGATTTAGTTCTTCTCCAGCTGCCTGACTAATCTCCTGTTCTTCAAAGTATTCAATGAGACTTAAACCAGCAATGCGAGTCAGGTAAGCCGCACTTAATCCTTGTACCGTTCCGCCAGCTAAATAGGTCATGGCATTGGTTTTTAAAAGACTGGTCATGGTTTGGGTGGAAAATTCCACTAATCCCAATTGCACCATTTGCTTCCCTAACGTGCCGGCTACAGTTTGGGCTTTTTGCCAAGAAACTTTTTGTTGGTAAATTTGTCCTAAATCAAACACGAGTTGGGTATTGATAGCAGCGGTGGCGAGTAAATCCAAACTGCTAACCGGATTGGCAAATGCGGTTCCCGCCGCCACCCATTGGTATTGTTCAATGTAGGGAAGGGCGCGCTGACGACGAATTTGGTTGAGAATGGTTTTGGCTTCTCGTTTCAGGAAATAGGTTTTGCGCCAGGTGCTTTGATAAAGGAGTATTTGTTTTTGCTCATTGAGCAGTGTATTCAATCGAGTTTCTAGGGCCTCGGTTTGAGCAGGGGGGGTTTCTTGCCATTCTTCGCAGCTATTATCCTCTTGGAATTTTCGTACCTTAATGGGGGCTGGAGCGGCACTAGCGCTAATAATATCGGCTTCAGGAACAAGTTTGCTGAGGCGGGTTTGCAGTTGCTTGAAGATGACAGCTTGTTGTTCAGCAGAGTAATGATCTTGTTTGTTAAAGACGACTAAGAGTTTTTGTTGCAGTTGATGCCACTGTTGCAGGGTTTGATATTCCGAGTCGGTGAGGTCGCCATTGACAACAAAAATAACAATTTCACAAGGGAGGGCGGCAGCTTCTACCAATTGGCTATCGCTGGTGTTTTGATACAGTGCAGGGGTTTCTATCAGGTGGTGTGAAGAAACTGTAAGGGCTTGTTTCAGGGAGGTTTTTCCAACACTTTTGCCGCCGACAACTGCAATGTTGAGAATTTCGCGGTTAAGGTTTTCCAAAAGTTGGCTGAGCCGGTTTTTTAGCTCGGAAATTTCCGTTTCTGGGGCTTCGGCAACAATTTGATCCAGCACTGTCTGGGCTTGTTTAATTTCGGTTTCCACCGCTTGTTGATCAATAGCCGGCAACGTCGCTATTTCCGAGGCTGTCGATTGTTGGGATTTTCGCCACCACCATAAGCCCGTTCCAAGCGCGATCGCGCCTGGAATTCCCCATTCTCCTAAGCTGAGGATGGAGTCTTGAATGGTGGAACCAATCCATAGCAAAAAGGATAAACTCACCCCAGTTACTAAAATTGGCTTTCGTCGTTGCACCGCCATAATTCCTTCTCCCTTAGCAGTTTAAACACACTTTATTAATATCCTAAGCTATTTTTGTTATAAACTCCCAAGCCTTCCTTTCCTATTAAAATGATTTCAGCAGAAGCAGATTTAAATGCCGCCTATGCTGTGGCTTGTTGGGGAAATGTTGGGAAATAGGGTTGATGGAGGCAAATCAACTGCGCGATCGTCTTTTTCAATTGAAACCGATTGACAATGGCATCAACAAAGCCGTGTTGCAATAAATATTCCGACGTTTGAAATCCTTCCGGCAATTTTTCCCGCAAGGTTTGTTCAATGACTCGTTTTCCGGCAAATCCAATTGTTGCTTTGGGTTCGGCAAGGGTGACATCTCCCAACATGGCAAAGCTGGCTGTAACGCCGCCTGTTGTGGGATGAGTCAATACCGGAATATAGAGCAATCCTGCTTCCCGGTGACGTTGCAAAGCCCCGGAAATTTTTGCCATCTGCATGAGACTCAGCATGCCTTCCTGCATTCTCGCGCCTCCCGAAGCGCAAACCATGACAAGAGGAAAGGCTTGTTCTGTTGCGTATTCTACTAGGCGACAAATTTTTTCACCGACAACCGATCCCATGCTGCCTCCCATAAAGCGGAAGTCCATAATTCCTAGAGCTACGGGCAGTCCATCGATTAAGCCCACGCCCGTTTGTACCCCTTCGGTGAGATTGGTTTTTTCTTGGGCTTCTTTGAGGCGATCCGCGTAGGGTTTGCGATCGCTAAAATTAAGCGGATCGCTGGGATGCAGTTGTTCATTAAGCGGTTGCCAAGTGCTGGGATCGACTAATTGGCGCTTGCGCTCATCACTATCAACGCGCAGATGATGATTGCATTCACTACAGACAAAATGATTGGCCTGTAAGTCTTTGGTGTAAGCTAAGACCCCGCAAGATTCACACTTGGTCCATAACCCATCGGCAATTTCCCGCTCTGGGGTTTGTTTGAGATCCGGTTCCGATTTTCGACGATTGGCAAACCAGTCAAATAAGGACATAAAACGTTTCTTGCTTGTTTCAGTGAGCTTGTTGCTACCGCAGTATTATACCCTACATGTGTTATGAGAGCCTTGGATCGGGCTGAACAATACCTGAGCAGGGGGTTGCCCAACTTGATAATAATTCATCACCTCTAGCAAAAGCAGATACAATGAAACTACTGCTTAAACAACTCAGAGAGAGAGTTACCGCAATGGCTTCAACCACGACAATTACCAATAATCCTGATAAAGAAAAAGCTCTAAATCTGGTTCTCAACCAAATCGAGCGCAATTTTGGCAAAGGGTCCATTATGCGCCTTGGGGATGCAGCGCAGATGAAAGTGGAAACCATCCCCACTGGGGCTTATACCTTAGATATTGCCTTAGGCGGCGGATTGCCCAAAGGAAGAGTGATCGAAATCTACGGCCCGGAAAGTTCAGGAAAGACAACCTTAGCCTTGCACGCGATCGCGGAAGCCCAAAAAGCAGGAGGCGTTGCCGCCTTTGTGGATGCGGAACACGCGCTTGATCCCACTTATTCCGGCGATGTTGGCGTCGATATCGAAAACCTGCTAGTCTCCCAACCGGATACAGGAGAATCAGCCCTAGAAATTGTCGATCAATTGGTTCGTTCCGCAGCCGTTGATATTGTCGTCGTTGACTCCGTGGCTGCCTTAACCCCCCGTGCCGAAATTGAAGGAGAGATGGGAGATACCCAAGTGGGGTTGCAAGCCCGTCTCATGAGTAAGGCGTTGCGGAAAATTGCCGGCAATATTGGTAAATCCGGTTGCACAGTTGTTTTCCTCAACCAGTTGCGGCAAAAAATTGGGGTTAGTTATGGCAGCCCAGAAACAACCACTGGCGGCAATGCCCTCAAATTCTATTGTTCCGTTCGTCTTGACATTCGACGCATCCAAACCCTGAAAAAAGGGAGTGAAGGAGAGTATGGCATTCGGGCGAAAGTGAAAGTCGCGAAAAATAAAGTTGCCCCACCCTTTCGCATTGCTGAATTTGACATTATTTTCGGCCACGGCATTTCTCAGTTAGGGTGTTTAGTCGATGTCGCGGAACAAACCGATGTTATTAATCGCAAAGGCGCGTGGTACAGCTACAATGGCGAAAATATTGCCCAAGGACGAGATAACACTATTAAATATTTAGAAGACAACCCGGAAAAAGTGACCGAAATTGAAGCAGCAGTTCATGAAAAAATTGAAATGGGCGCTTTAGTGCCCGGCAGTTCTTCCAATAAAAAATCGAAGAAAAACAACAATTCTGCTGAAGCCGAATCTGACTCTGAGATGGAAATGGAAACAGAAGAGGAATAAGGCAAGGGCGCGATCGCGCGTCGTCCCCACCCAACTTTATCCAGTGTGGATGGGGACTTCTCGGCAGTTTCGTTAAAATCTGATTTAATCGGAATTTGCCATTTGCAAACGAGTATTGACCATTTTATCCATCCATTGCTCTAAATAACGGCGATTTTCTCGTTTTTCCTCAATGTTTGCTGTATCAAAGGGATGCGGCGCCATTCCTTTCACCGCTGCCGTGGTGACACAAAACATGGATTTTTGGAAACTGTTGCAAATTTTGACTAATAGGTCTCCTTCTCCCCGTCCTGACTGTTGATAAAATTGCCGTAAATAATCGGGGAGATAATGTCTCATATCCTGCATTAACAAGGTTGGCGGGACCCCTGCTGTGCCTGTTGCCACAACATCGGCATGGAGAGCGCCATAGCTAAATTCTTCCTGTTGCGCTGGAATTTGATAGGCCTGAGCATTAAAAGACACTAATCCGGGGAAGGGAGCTCCTCGGAAGAAAATCGACTCCACATAGGGAACCGCCGTATCAGGAAGGAACTTTAATCCTGCTGATTCGGGAATCAGGTTATAAACTTCGCCATTGAGTTCAACGCTGTAAGTAATAGGGGTATTGGCATCAGCCACTAATCCCTGTTGAATATGATCCACCACATCCGGAATCGACTTAATTTCGCCGTTTAAGTAGCGATCGCTGAGTTCTAGAAAAATTTTACTCATAATCGTCCAGAACTCCCCCAATCCCTTATAATAGGCCATTTGACGCATATGTTCCGGTAAAAAATCGTCAAACACAGCATGAAAGGCCCGCATTAAGGGATTAAACTTAAATTTAGCCCGAATTAATTGATCCGCTGCCTCTCGAAACTCAGGGGTATCCAAGTAGGCATCCAAGCCACCGCCGCCATGCCACATCATGGCTCGCATGGTATATTCGGCATACTCATAATTAATGCGATCATGCCACCAATGGCGCAGCAATTTATTAAGGGTAACTTCTCCATTGAAATACTTAAAAAAGTTAAAAAAGATCAAACATTGTTCCTGGGAAATATAAATTAAGTTTTTGGCATAGGTGTCTAATACCACACCATAACTTTTCAAAATTCCCACCACTTCTATTAAATTGCTTGGGGAATCTTTTAAAAGCGCCTCTCCTGCCTCTAGCCGATAAATATCTTGGGCAAGACGATGTTGTGAGGGTTCAAATTGTGTAACAACCATAGTTCCTAAATTGAGTTTTTAAATCTTCACATTTGGAGAAAAACTGTCTAAAGGCTCCTCCACCATTGCGATTCTTTGATTGATTGCCCCGGCTGTAGCAGGGAACGACTTGCTGGTCTGACTTCTGCGAGAGTTTCGGTATCAAAATTTGATAAAGACGCAGTTTGGGTTTCACTCCAACGCACTAACCAATTGGGTTGTAGCCCCAAGGTAACGATTAAAATTGCTAAAACAATGGCAGGAACATGATCTGACCAGGGAACTGCCGGTAAATTGCTAAAGGCAAGCGGTAAACGCCCAAAAAAGACACGATTGATCATCAGTAAGAAGTAAACTGCTGTTAATCCTGTTCCCACTAAGCACAATAAGGTTGCAATGGGAAAAACTGAGAAACTGCCGCGAAAGACGATAAATTCGGAAATAAACCCGGCCATTCCCGGAATACCGGCACTGGCCATGACGCCCAAAATTAACAAGCTGCCAATAATCGGCAATCCCCGTTCCGGGTTCAGTAAGCCCCGCAAGGTATCCACATCTCGGGTGCCAGTTTTCTTGCCGACGACGCCCACTAATAGGAATAATAAGGCGGAAATTAAACCGTGACTAATCATTTGGGCAACTGCTGCTGTGAGACTAAGAGGCGTTGCCGCTGCTGCTGCCAATAAAATATAAGCCATGTGAGCAATGGAAGAATAGGCGACCACTCGCTTCATATCTTTTTGCGCAATGGCGGCTAAGGCCCCAAATAAGGCACTCACTGCAGCCCAAATCGCCAGATAGGGAGCAAGCAGATTCCAAGCATCAGGGAATAGTCCAATCCCAAAACGCAATAAGCCATAAGTGCCCAGTTTTAGCAGCACCCCTGCTAGCAATACTGAAATCGGGGTCGATGCTTCCACGTGAGCGTCGGGAAGCCAAGTATGGAAGGGGAAAAAGGGAATTTTGATGGCAAACCCAGCCAAAAGAATCAGCAACAGGATAATTTGACTGCTCAGAGGAAGAACTTGGGAACGTAAAACGTCGTAGTCAAAACTGGAAGCCCCAGTTAACCAAACAATGCCTAGGAAAGAGGCAAGGACTAATGCCCCCGAAATCGCTGTATAAAGTAAGAATTTAGTGGCGGCATAGCCTCGATTGGTTCCCCCCCAAATGGCAATTAGAAAATACAGGGGGATTAACTCAACTTCATAAAACAGGAAGAATAAGAGAACATTTTGCGCTAAAAATGCCCCTGCTGTTCCTGCGGATAAAAAGAGCAATAACGCGTAATAAAAACGCGGCCGCGCCAGTTTGGTACTGCTGGTATAGATGGCAATTAACGTCAGAAAGCTATTGATAAAAATTAAGGGCAACGCTAAGCCATCGACGCCGAGATAGTAGGTTAGTCCTAATTGGTCTAACCAGGAAAATGATTCAGAAAGAAATAACCCGCTTTGGTTGGGGTCAAATTGCAGGCCAATGGCTAGGGTGAAAGCCAGAATAATACTGCCGATGACCAAAGCTAGAGAACGGGATTTTTCTGCGAGTTGGTTGGGTAAAAAACCGATGATGATACCACCGATAACGGGTATCCAAATTAAGGCGCTAAGCATATTGATGTCTCATTCCATAATTGACGGTTAACAACAGTTGATTCATTAATGGTTTGATTAGGGTCTAGAGACATTCCAGAGAACATCTCTACTGAACAGGGGTTAAAACGACCAGTTAATCATCAGCATGAGTAATAATGCCCCACCAATCAAAATCGTGAGCAAGTAAAATTGGGATTGACCGGAAGCGCTATATTTCAAGCTTTGACCGCTAAAGAGAGTTCCAAAACCAACTAAATTGACAGCACCGTCAATGATGTAGCGATCGAGCCAAGCACTGAATTTTGAAGCAAGTTCCACCATTAAGACGACACTCCACCGATAAAGCCGATCTAAATAAAGGTCATAGGCCAAGAAATCTTGTAAAAATCGAGAACTGCTCCGTACCGGTCTAACCCAAGTCCGAGGCAGGGCAATGGTGCCTCCTAAAATAACCCCGACAATGCCTGATAAAACCAAAAGGATCATTTCGGGTTGTTGCAAGACTTCTGCTGTGGTCGCTAAAGATCCGGTGCCGGCAAACCACAATTGCCAACGTTGCGGAATTAATGGGGCAAGCAGGGCAATAATAATGACAGCGACCATGGGAAACGCCATGGGCCAGTTAACTTCGGGAGCGCGTCGGGTTTTCGGTTGCGGTTCCCCCAAAAAGACGAGGCGGAACACTCGGGTTAAGTTAATGGCACTGAGAGCATTAATAATTAAGACAAAGGCAAGCAGCCATTGCGGCAAACTATTGAAACTCTGAATCCATTGTCCCATGACCCAAAAGTTCCCCAACGGCAGTAAGACGACTAATCCAGATGCGCCTACGATATAGGAGATGGTAGTGACTGGCATTTTGGACCAGAGTCCCCCCATTTGGGTAATATTTTGGTCGTTGGTGGTGAGAATAATGGAACCGACACTCATAAACATGAGGGTTTTCGCGATCGCGTGAATTAACAGCAGTAACAGGGCTATATCCAACCGCCCCAATCCCACTGCAACAAAGACTAAGCCTAAATAAGCGCTAGTGGAGTGAGAAAGCGCCCGTTTCAGGTCAATCTGCGCGATCGCGACGAAAGAAGCGCCAATGGCGGTCACTAAACCAATCGCCATCAAGACTTCTTTAACAATCGGCGATAGTTCAAAAATGGGGTGCAGTTTAATTAAGACATAGGCCCCAGAGGTAACCACAATGGAATTTCGCATTAA
Source organism: Cyanobacteria bacterium SW_9_44_58 (assembly GCA_003021905.1). GTDB lineage: Bacteria > Cyanobacteriota > Cyanobacteriia > Cyanobacteriales > Rubidibacteraceae > Halothece. The sequence continues at coordinate 13,523 of PXPI01000117.1, forward strand.
AGAAGCCGGACTGGGTGCTTCCATAGCTTCATCCAGCCACAAATTGAGGGGGAATTGGGCGCATTTGCCCACAGGCCCAGCAATTAATGCCAATCCTAATAACGTAGCGCTCCAGGGGGCTAAATTGGCGGTTTCAGTCCATTCCCCGATTTCGGTAAAGGTCAAGCCAACGCCATAACTGGAAAGGGCAACCACTCCCATCAGTAAAATAATGTCGCCAACGCGCTTGGTTAGAAATGCATCTCGCGCGGCAGTCACCACTAAAGGCTGAGCATACCAAAACCCAACCAATAAGTAGGTGGAAAGGGTTAATAATTCCAGCAAGCCATAACTTAAGAGTAAGGAATCACTGAGAGCAATCCCGGATAAGGCGGCCTCAAAAAAGCCCATTAAGCCAAAAAATCGCGCGAGGGACCAATCTTTTTCCATGTACCCCAAGCCATAAATTAGGGTCACCAGACTTACACTTGTCACTAATGCTAATGCCCCTAAACTAACTGGGGAAATTTCCATCGCTAAGGTCAGGTCTAGGTCAGCCACGTTTAACCAATGCCAAACCATTTGCTGCGGCGCTTTGCCCCACGTGAGGATAAAGACCAGCGATCCATGGAGGAACGCGATCGCGCTCATTAATAAATTGATATAAGCCGCCGGTCTCGGACCTGTACGACGAATGAGCCGCATTGCCCAAGGCAGGGTCAGCATTGCGCCGATTAATCCATAGAACGGAATAAACCAAGTTGTTTGTACTAATAAATTACCCATACAAAAAAGTTCCCTTTACTAGTCGTATTAATTTTCATTAATTTTTGTTGGCTTACTTTGTCATTTTGATGTCTTTGCCTAAAACTCCTTTGATAGTTTTAATCCCATTCTTAAAAATAAGTAGCAGATTATTCACTACTTTTTGATATTAATTGCTCTATTTTCCTAATATTTTTTAGGGAAAATAAAAAATAATAATTCTTCTTGTAAACATTGATAAAAATAATACTAGAAATAATGAGTTTTTCGATTAAATTGTATTTAATATCCTCTCATTGCCTCATTGTAAACAGCATTTAGTCATTTAGGATAACACTTTCTTAATAATTCAATTGGCACCAGCTAAGTTGTTGATAACTTAAATTTGGATTGGTTTCGAGCTCAATGAGCAATTGGTCCTCCACGACTTAGTCTTCCTTAAGGAATTATAAAACAGTTCTGTGTCGATCAATCACCCCCTATATCCTAGTAAGGATTGTCATAACCTATCACCATTAAAAGATATTAAACTGACCAATTGGAAAAAATTATAATCGTTTATATTGTCAAAAGCGACAATGTCATTTATGCTTTTTTCTGGTAGGGCAAATAACCTACCCGTCAAGACTGAGTGCACCAAGTTGTTTGAAGAGAGCTTAGTGTTGCCTCATATAAGGGGGAATTCCCGTATTCCAGAGAACTGGAGACAGCATCTGGGATCAACTTCCTCTAGTTCGGTGCTAGTTTTTGACGTCTTATATAAACAAATGTATAGCTTGAGAATCGAGGAAAACAAAAATGCCAATTGCGGTTGGAATGATAGAAACCCTCGGCTTTCCCGCAGTCGTGGAAGCAGCCGATGCGATGGTCAAAGCAGCCCGAGTAACATTAGTGGGCTATGAAAAAATTGGAACCGGCCGGGTCACCGTAATTGTTCGCGGTGATGTTTCGGAAGTGCAAGCCTCGGTGACTGCTGGTGTCGATTCTGCAAACCGAGTTAATGGGGGTGAAGTGCTATCAACGCATATTATTGCCCGTCCACACGAAAACTTAGAGTACGTCCTACCCATTCGCTATACCGAGGCAGTGGAACAATTCCGATAGAATAAGGGGGGCATTTCAATTTGAATAATCATCGTTAGTCAAGCCAACTCCTCAATCCCTTGAGTCAGAGCGCTTGAGATGTCCCCCGATGGATGATTAAATTAATGTAGTAAATCGATAATGATCATCCCAAAGTGATCCCACAATTCCCAGGAGGAAATTTATTTTATGGCAGTTGCAGTAGGAATGATAGAAACCCTCGGCTTTCCCGCAGTTGTGGAAGCAGCCGACGCCATGGTTAAGGCCGCCCGAGTAACATTAGTGGGCTATGAAAAAATTGGAACCGGTCGGGTCACGGTAATCGTGCGCGGCGATGTTTCAGAAGTACAAGCCTCGATAAGTGCCGGTACCGAATCCGTTAAGCGAGTCAATGGCGGTCAGGTGTTATCAACGCACATTATTGCTCGTCCTCACGAGAACTTGGAATATGTTCTGCCCATCCGTTATACCGAAGAAGTAGAACAATTCCGAGAAGGCATGGGGACACCGCGTAACATAACTCGTACTAGCCAGTAAGCCGCAGCGAGTTATGCAAATGGCTCAAGTTCGCGGGACAGTCGTGGGCACCCAAAAGTTGTCCAGTCTCACGGGTGTAAAATTGCTTTTATTGCAGTTTATTGATGAAAACGGCGAACTGCTTCCAAAATATGAAGTAGCCGCCGATCCAGTCGGTGCAGGACTAGGGGAATGGGTATTAGTGAACCGAGGCAGTGCTGCGCGTCAAGAAGATCGTCATCAAAACCGTCCCCTTGATGCCATGGTTGTTGCCATCATTGATACCGTTACAGTCAATAATCGCCGACTATATGATGGATCGTAATAAATTAGGCAAGTAAAAATTATTAACGTTTTGTCGCTATCTAAAAACGAAGCGTTTATCTGTTAGGAGGAATAGACAATGGTAGTCCGCAGTCAAGCGGCTCCCCCCACTCCTTGGTCAAAAGCTCTTGCTGAACCTCAAATTGACGAAAGTGCTTATGTTCATTCTTTCTCCAATATTATTGGCGATGTCCGAGTCGGACCAGAGGTGCTGGTAGCGCCAGGAACCTCAATTCGGGCTGATGAAGGATCGCCGTTTTCCATTGGGGAAAGTACGAATATCCAAGACGGCGTCGTCATTCACGGTTTAGAGAAAGGGCGTGTGGTGGGGGATGACCAACAAAAATATTCGGTTTGGATTGGAGAAGATACCTGTATTACTCACATGGCTCTGATTCATGGGCCTTGTTATATTGGCAATCATTGCTTTATCGGCTTCCGTTCCACCGTCTTTAATGCTCGGGTTGGCAATGATTGCATTGTGATGATGCATGCCCTGATTCAAGACGTGGAAATTCCACAGGGGAAGTATATCCCGTCTGGAACAGTTATCACCAATCAACAGCAAGCGGATCGCTTACCCGATGTACAAGAATCGGATCGGCAATTTGCTCACCATGTGGTTGAGATTAATGAAGCCCTGCGCGCTGGTTATCAATGTGCCACTGATGCTAGTTGCATTACGCAAGTGAGAAATGAAGTCCATGGCACGCAAGCTAATGGTAACGGGAATGGGGCAAAGGCAAATCAGCAAACTCGTTCAGCTCAGTCCAACAAGCAAGGGCCAAGGAGTAGGAGCAATCAACAACAGGAGGGAACTAAGTTGAAACAAGAAGCGATCGATCAAGTCCGATGGCTGTTGCAAGAAGGGTATCAAATTGGAACGGAACATGCCGATGAACGTCGTTTCCGTCGCAATTCCTGGCAAGGTTGCGCTCCGATTAAAGATCAGCAAGAAAACAAGGTCATTGCCGATCTCGAAGCATGCTTAGCCGAACATGAAGGAGAATATGTCAGGTTAATCGGCATTGATCCGAAAGCACGGCGGCGCGTGTTGGAAACAACCATTCAGACACCGCAAGACAAGCCTAGTCAAAATCGAAGCTATCGTGCCGGGAATGATGCTCGTCAGCAACAAGCCGGCAGAAATCAAGGCAATCAAAATTATCAATCCGGCCAAGTTTCCAGCCAAACGTTAAACAGTTCGACAACGGAACAAGTTCGTTCCTTACTGGCGCAAAGATATCACATTGGCGTCGAACATGCCGATGAACGCCGTTTCCGTCGCAATTCCTGGCAAAACGGCGCTCCTATTCAAAGCCAGCGTGTTAATGATGCCATTTCAGAATTAGAAGCTTGCTTGGCGGAATATCACAACGAGTATGTTCGTTTAATCGGCATTGACCCGAAAGCCAAACGGCGCGTATTGGAAACCCTCATTCAGGAACCGTCGCAAAATGGCGCCTCTGGAAGCAATAAGGGAAGTCGTCAAGGCTCCTCTCAAAGCAATGCCAACCGCAGTCAACAACAAAGCCAACAACTCAAAAAGGAAATTGATCAACAAGTGCGATCCCTGTTGAGCCAAGGTTACAGTATTGGTGTGGAACATGCCAATAAGCGCCGTTTCCGTCTGAATTCCTGGCAAAATGGCGGGTTGCTGGAAGGCAATGCCAATCAAGTTCTTTCAGAATTGAAAGCTCGTTTAGCCCAACACAGCAACGAGTATGTCCGTTTGGTGGGGATTGACACCAAAGCCAAGCGTCGCGTGGTAGAAACCTTAATTCAGCAACCGGATCAAGAAGCTAGTTCCAATCAGCAGTCTCAGGGCAGTTCCAGCTCCCAAAGCAGTAACCGCAGTTCTAATAATAGCAACAGCCAACAACGCTCTAAGCAACATAATGGGGGCAAAGCGAGCAGCAGTTTAGACCAAAATACGGTGGAACAAGTGCGATCGCTGCTCCAGCAAGGCTATAAAATCGGAACCGAACATGCCAATAAGCGACGTTTCAGTCTCAACTCTTGGCAAAATTGCGCTCCCATTGAAAGCACCCGTGAAGGAGAAGTGCTATCAGCCTTAGAAGACTGTTTAGCTGAGCATCAAGGAGAATATGTCCGCTTAGTGGGCATTGATCCCAAAGCGAAACGACGGGTGTTAGAAACAACCATTCAGCACCCGGCTTAAGTAGATTCGCCATCGGGAGGCTACTTGCCATAAGCCGGTAGCGAACTCCTGATTGCTGAATTTAGATTTTTTGTAAACCTCTATGGAAGCCATTTAGTGGCTGAGTGCCATGTCTGTGCTTTCCGTGCCTGCAACCGGTCACACACACGTTTATGTCAATGGTGATGTCAGTATTGAAGAAACCGCCGCGATCGCGCCTGGCGTCATTCTCCAAGCCTGCGGCGAAGGACGCATCATCATTAAAGCAGGGGCTTGCCTTGGAATGGGAACGGTTTTAACCGCCAATCAAGGAACCATTGAAATTGGTGAAGGCGCCATTTTAGGAGCAGGGGTGTTAATTGTCGGTTATGGCAAAATCAGCGATCGCGTTTGTATTGGTTCGGCAAGTACAATCATTGAAACGTCTGTCGAGAACACGCAACTCATTTCTCCAGGCAGCCTCCTAGGAGACTCCTCCCGGCAAGAAACGCTCGCTAGGGGAGAAACTGAACAGCAACAGCCAAGCAGCAATACTTCCCCCTCCCCATCTGAACAGAAAGAACGATCAAGCAGTAACTCTGTCTCGGCAGGAAATGGGAGGCGCGATCGTCCTCAGCCCGATTATTGGGCTAGTTTTCCCTCAACGGGGACTGCGGGGCAAAGCAACAGCAGTAAGTCTGCTGGGGCGTCAACGCCGAGTCAAAATCAAACCTATGGCAATGGCTACCCGGAAAAAGCCTCTGGAGAAAACGCGCCTTCTTCCCAATCAGCAAGCAACCCCAATCCGGAACCGAATGCCAATACTAATCAAAATGGGAATCCAACTTCCTCTAATCAGGATTCCGCTTCCGGGAAGCAATATCCCTCAACCGGATCAAATGGAAAAATTTATGGTCAAACCCATATTGAACGGTTGATGGTTACCTTATTTCCGCACAAGGAACATTTCAAAGACAACAATGATAATCGCAATAATACCGTCGAATAATAATCAAAAAACTGTTCTCGCTTAAATCAAGCAATGGAAGCAGTCACAAAAAATGGCTGGCAATGAGATGTCAAAATTGCAACTGTAGCGTTAAAACAATTACGAATGTAAAGAAACGTAAAAAGTTAAAAAAAATAGTCTACCCGTTCTCAAAATATTCCTCTGCCATCCCTTAAAAATACGAGGAAGAGCGGGTTGATTGACTTATTTTGAAATAAAAGCCGGTGTCATTTGTTTCGAGAGAGAATCAATCCAGTTTTGCCACAAAAATAAGTAAAAGTAATTTAACTCAAAATGAATTTAAATGGCGAAAATGTCATCTATTCATGTTAGAGTTAGAAAATAGAAAAGGTAAATGGAAGAGCCGAGAGTACAAAACTCTCTTGCTAATTCCTCCGGAACAAAATTGGTATGGCCAAGCCTTGCTTTTCGGAAGCGTGATAAAAATCGCTAACCACAACATCTGAACTGGTCGCAGATTAGGCCTTTTTAAACCGCGGAAAGCGGCACAGAAGATGCCTGCTGCAATCGTTGGTGAGCTGAAGACCTCAAAACTCAGGAGATAGATATGGTACAAACACAACAATCAGCTAGTAGCTTTCAGGCTGGTGTCGCAGATTACGCCCTAAGTTACTATACCCCAGACTACACGCCAAAAGATACTGACATTCTCGCTGCTTTCCGAGTAACACCGCAGCCTGGTGTTCCCGCTGAAGAGGCAGGAGCAGCGGTAGCGGCAGAATCTTCCACCGGAACTTGGACAACCGTTTGGACTGACCATCTGACAGACATTGAACGGTATAAAGGACGTTGCTACGAAATTGAAGAGGTTCCTGGGGAAGACAACCAATACTTTGTTTTTGTTGCCTACCCCATGGATTTATTTGAAGAAGGGTCAGTCACCAACCTGCTCACTTCCATTGTTGGCAACGTTTTTGGATTCAAAGCATTACGGGCGCTACGTTTAGAAGACCTGCGGATTCCCGTTGCTTATCTGAAAAGTTTCCAAGGGCCGCCTCACGGCATCACAGTAGAACGGGATAAGCTCAATAAATATGGCCGTCCCTTACTCGGTTGCACCCTCAAGCCCAAATTAGGCTTGTCCGCGAAAAACTATGGTCGTGCCGCTTATGAATGTCTCCGCGGGGGCTTAGACTTCACCAAGGATGACGAAAACGTTAACTCGCAGCCATTTATGCGGTGGCGCGATCGCTACCTATTTGTGGCAGAAGCAATTAATAAAGCCCAAGCCGAAACCAACGAAATCAAAGGGCACTATCTCAATGTTACCGCTCCCACCTGCGAGGAAATGCTCAAGCGGGCTGAGTTCGCTAAAGAACTAGGTATGCCCATCATTATGCACGACTTCTTCACTGGCGGTTTCACTGCCAACACAACACTTTCTAAGTGGTGTCGCGACAATGGCATGCTCCTACACGTCCACCGTGCCATGCACGCCGTAGTTGACCGTCAGAAAAATCATGGGATGCACTTCCGCACCCTTGCTAAGTGCTTGCGGATGTCTGGCGGCGACCACCTTCACGCAGGGACCGTTGTCGGTAAATTAGAAGGGGACCGGGCCTTAACCCTAGGCTTTGTTGACCTAATGCGGGAAGATCACATTGAAGAAGACCGTTCCCGCGGTATTTTCTTCACCCAAGATTGGGCTTCCATGCCATCGGTTATGCCCGTTGCCTCCGGCGGTATTCACGTTTGGCACATGCCAGCTCTCGTTGATATCTTTGGCGACGATTCCTGCTTACAATTCGGTGGCGGAACACTGGGACACCCCTGGGGCAATGCGCCTGGTGCTACTGCCAACCGGGTTGCGCTTGAGGCTTGCGTTCAAGCTCGCAATGAAGGCCGCAACTTGGCTCGCGAAGGCAACGAAGTCCTTAAAGAAGCCGCTCGCTGGTCTCCCGAGCTAAAAGAAGCTACCGAACTTTGGGAAGAAATCAAGTTCGAATACGACACTGTCGATACGCTCTAAATTTGAGAAAATACCGTTTTTATTCGGGTTGGGAAAGGTTAAATTGTCATGAACTCCAAACGAGTGGCTCAGGAAACAGCCAATCTTCTCCAAGATTATCTAACGTACCAAGCAGTACGAACCATTCTGGATCAATTAGCGGAAACCGATCCCAACCAAGCCCTCTGGTTGCGCAAGTTTTCCCGGCAATATAATTTGCGAGACAGCGAAGCTTACCTCCAGGCGTTAATGGCCCAAAGGAAAGACTTAGTCATGCGAATTATGAAGGTGCGGGAAGCACTTGCGGCGGAGGTAGTTGATTCTTTGCCGGAAATGGTTCGTTCTGGAATAGAACAATCGAATCTAAGTTATCGTTGTCAAATTTTGGAACGTTTAACCCAAACCCAACCCGAAAACACGGATAATTCCCATCCTGATGAGAGCGATTCTAGTGAATAAGTTCCTTGTAAACATCTCAATAAAACCAAACTATGAAAACCACACCAAAACAACCTCATTACGAGACACTATCTTACTTGCCGCCTTTAACTGACCAGCAAATTTCCAACCAAATCCAGTATATGCTGGATCAAGGGTTTATTCCGGCAGTTGAGTTTGAAGAATCCCCTCGTCCCCAAGATCACCATTGGACTCTCTGGAAACTGCCTTTATTTAATGCCAATTCTCCTAAAGATGTGTTGAATGAAGTGCGGGAATGCCGTTCCGAATATTCCAATTCCTATATTCGGGTTATTGGTTTTGACAATATTCGTCAGTGTCAAATGATTAGCTTTATTGTTTACAAACCGGACGGTAATGTCCGCTATTAAAGTGACGTAGTCCCGACGCTCCGCTTCGGGATACCGGAGCCAAGCCGGAGTTTAGTGAGCAATTCTGGATTCTTTAAGGTGGGTCGATGAACCAACAATTTCCTCACGCTTTGCTTCGGTTCTTTCTAGGAAGGCGGAGCGTCAAAATGCCTCCACTGTTTTCGGTGGAGGTTTTTTGTATCGCCAAAAATCTGAGCGGAACGGTTAAATTAGAAAAAAGGAATCTTTAACGGTTGGTTAGAGATGATCTTCTCTTGGCAACATTTGTCTAGCATGGCTTATGACTACTAATACCGCTCAAACTGAATTTTTTACTCCGGCAGGGGATAGCGACTTATTAAAACAGCTCCCTTTTTTGCCTGGGCTAAAAGAGTTATTAATGTTGCGTCAAGTTCATGCCCTGGAACATGCAACAGTCTGGGTACTGAGCGAAACCGCTTCTTCCCGCAATTACAGCAGCTTTGCTCCCACTCGCGCCGATAACGAAACTTTGGGCGGCCTTTCCACAGAAAAAGGATTCTATCTCTATGGGGAAGTTCCGCCAGAACAACTGCGACGAGGCGTTATGACTGCTTTACAACGCTTTCGTCAAGGAGAATGGGATTTAGCCGTTCATCCCCGTTGCGGCACTAATGTTTCTGTTGCCTTACTTCTGACAGCGGGATTTACCTTGGGATCTCATTTAATTTTACCGAAAGACCCCATTGCTCAGTTATTTGGGATGGGAATCGGCGCAAGTGTTGCTTCCTCTGTGGCACCGGATGTTGGCGAGTGGACGCAGAAATATTTAACAACAGCGGTACCGTTTAATTTGGAGTTGGAAAAAATTTATTCAACCACTGACTTTGAGGGACGTTCAGCGCATTTCGTCCAATTACAGTGGCACAATTTGCAATAAAACTTAAAATCAAAAGACCCCAAGACCCCCCATATTAATAGTACGCTTGGATTTAAAGGTTATTTTTCAGAAATTTATCATGGCAGACGTTAATCGCAAAGACAAAGTTAGAATCCTCCGTAAAGAATCCTATTGGTATGGCGACGTCGGTACAGTTGCCAGTGTCGATCAAAGCGGGATTATCTATCCCGTCATTGTTCGCTTTGATAAAGTCAATTATTCCGGTGTCAATACGAACAACTTCGGCTTAGAAGAAGTAGAGGTTGTAGAAGCTGCACCCAAGAAAAAATCAAAATCTTCTTCAAGAAAAAGCGGCGGCAGCAAAACTGGTGCCAGCGCAAGTGCCAGTTCCGGTTCCAGTAAAAGCGCCAATAGCGGCAGTACCAGCTCCAGCTCTAATTCCGGTTCCAGTTCTAGTTCTAGTTCCGGTTCCAGTTCCAGTCAGGGGCAAAGCCAAGGCGGCCAAAGCTCTTCTAGCACAAGTCAATAAGGCAAATTTGTGCCGGAGTTACCAGAAGTCGAAACAGTTTGTCGCGGGTTAAATGAATTAACCCTAGGACAATGTTTTCAGGGTGGGGAAGTGTTGCTGCCTCGCAGTATTGCTCACCCTGTTTCTATTGCCGAATTTTGGCAAGGAGTAAAAAACACAAAGATTCAACAATGGCAACGGCGAGGAAAGTATTTATTAGCTAAACTTGACTCCAATGGCTGGTTAGGGATCCATCTTCGCATGAGCGGTCAACTGTTATGGGTGAAACAAAGCGAGCCTCTTGCCAAGCATACTCGGTTGCGCTTCTTTTTTCCTGAGCAATGGGAACTTCGTTTTATTGATTTGCGAACCTTTGGCCGCGTTTGGCAGGTTCCGCCCCATGTTCCTCCAGAAAAGATTATTACTGGATTAAAAAAATTAGGAGCAGAGCCTTTTTCTGCTCAGTTTACCCCTCAATATTTGGAAAAGAAGCTTAAAAACCGTCGTTGTGCCATTAAAACGGCTCTGTTAGATCAAAAAGTGGTGGCGGGAATGGGGAATATTTATGCTGATGAAGCGCTGTTTTTAGGAGGAATTTCTCCGTTTCGAGAAGCAGCTAGTATCAGTTATGGGGAAATTGAACAGTTACACCAAGCGATTGTTTCTGTATTAAAAACAGGAATTGAGGAAGGAGGGACGACTTTTAACAGCTTTCTCAATTTATTCGGGGTTAATGGCAATTATATGGGACAAGCTTGGGTATATGGTCGAGAGGGAAAACCTTGTCATTGTTGCGAAACGCTCATTCAACGACAGAAAATTAATGGACGTTCTTCTCACTTTTGTTGCCAATGTCAAAGCAACGATCAATGAGAGGGAGACGAATTGTTAATCAACAATCACGATCTATCAAGGAGTCTCCCTCTAAGCCACCTGGCTATTGTTTTGAGTTTTCAATAATTTGTTGGACTTGTTGTTGGAGATCAGGTTGTTCCCGAACCGCCGATAAAATTTGTTGGAAGCGAGAAACTTTTAATCCTTGAGATTCCACTGCTTCTTTCATATCTGATTGTGTTTCCTTCTGAATTTGAGCTAGTTCTTCGGTGGCACTATCAAATTTTTGAAGTTCTTCTTCTGAGGCATCAGATTCAGCTTCAGGATTTTGTTTTGCTTGTAAAATTTCTCGGAACAGTTCTGGGCTTAATCCGATTTCCTCAAGTGCTTGGCTCATTTCATCTCGAGATTCCATACGAATCGATCGCAACTGTTGGATGACAGTTGCAAATTTTTCTAATTCTTGATCGCTAACTTCTATTTGAGAGGCTTCTTCTTGGCTTTCTTGAGAAGGTTGAACTTGTGCTTGAGCCACTAATAGGGAAGACTCAGCTAAGGCAGGAGTAGATAGACTCAAGAAAATTAAAAGGCTTGCACTACCGGCGTATAGAAACTTTAACACTGACATTTCTCCGATTTTTTGTTCGTATTAGATGTTACCAGTTAAAACTAATATCAAGACATTAGTTTGAATTTTCTCCCCTATACTAACAGCACAATTTGTTACCGAATACGCTGATAACGCATTCCTGGTGCTTGAGAAATCAATCCCAACAATTCTAATTGCAACAGCCCAGCAGAGATAGAATTGGCATCTTGTTCTACCTTTTGAACAATGACATCAAAGGCAGTGGGTTCAGGCGCGATCACGCTTAAAAATTTCCTTTAGATTGGCTTCAATCTCGGGTAAGGCAGGGGGCGTTTCTTCTACTAAATCCAGTTGGGGCATAGTTCCCAGCATTTCCAGCAAATGAGTCTCACTTAAAATCATATTGGCCCCTTGATTTAATAATCCCAAACACCCGATCGCGTTTTTTATTGTCTAAGGAACCCGGTAAAATATAGACATCTCGCCCAAACTCGTTGGCATATCTTGCTGTAATTAAGGCACCGGATGTTTCTGGGGCTTCTGTAATGATAACTGCCCGAGATACCCCTGCAATAATGCGATTTCTTGCCGGAAAATTGCCACGATCCGGCTTGGTTCCCACCGGATATTCGGTTAAAAGCGCCCCCTGCTGTGGAATGTCTTGATAGAGTTGGCGATTTTGGGGAGGGTAAACTGTATCTAACCCCGTTCCTAAAATCGCAAGGGTGCGTCCTCCTGCTTCCAGGCAACTGCGATGGGCGCAGGCATCGATTCCTGCCGCTAAACCGGAGACAATGGTGTAACCATGTTTAGCAAGGGCAGCGCTGATTTTTTGCGTCCAACGTTTTCCATAGTCGCTAGGCGATCGCGTTCCCACAATGCTGATTAAAGGTTGGGTGCCCTGCATTTCTTGCGGGTCAATTTTTCCTTGATAATAAAGAACCGGAGGAGGGCTGGGGGTTTCTAACAGTAAACGGGGATAATTGGCATCGGCGGGAGTCCAAAATTGTGGATTTTTTTTGAGATGTTCACTTAAAAGGGTTTCTGGAGAAAAGCGCGATCGCTGTTCCAAAATTTGCTGAATATTTTTATTGCCTAATCCCGCAATTTTTTGTAATTCTTGTTGACTGGCATACCAGGCTTTTTCTAAACTCGAAAACTGTTTGTGCAACCGTTGCAGTGTTACGGCACCGACACCAGAAATTTGCGACCAACCTAACCAATAGGCTTTTTCTGATGACATTTGATTCCTTTTACCTTAAATGTGACGAGAATGCCCTCATTATACCGTTAGGTTAATGGGGGACCGGGCTTTTAAAGGTCGGAGGAAACCTCCGATCCCAGCCCCTCATGAATCGTCACCAAAATAAATAGAAGCGCGGTAGCGCAACCTTAATCGTGTTGTGTTAGGCTTTAGAAAGCAACGGTCAATTTCTAAAATGCTTAGTCTGAACTACCAGTATAAACTTAAAGTAACCAAGTCACAAGCCTCTACCATTAACGAATGGTTAGATGTTTGTAAAACAGTTTATAACTTTGCTTTGAGAGAACGTAAAGACTGGGTTAACTCTAGAAAATGTCCCATTGACCGTTGTTCTATAGACTCTGAGTATATTATTCCTGCTGATGCTGCTAGACCCACTTACGCAAATCAATGTAAAAGTTTAGGAAAGGCTAAGAAAGAATTTCCCCGACTGAACATTCCACAATCTCAGGTGCTTCAACAAACCCTAAAAACTTTAGATGAAGCATTTTGCAATATGTGGAAAAAGGGTTTCGGCTTCCCCCGCTTTAAGAAAAAGATGCGGTCTTTTGTTCTTCCACAAGTTAAGTCAGACTGCATTCAGGGGAAAACAATCACTGTTCCTAAACTGGGGAAACTTAAATTAGTCTTTTCTCGAAAGGTTCCTGAAGGCTTCATCCCTAAGCAGGTAAGAGTCATTAAAAAAGCAAGTGGGTACTATGTTAATCTCACGCTTCAATGTAATGTAGAAGTTCCTGAAATACCTACTCATGGATACCCGATTGGTATTGATTTAGGATTAAATCAGTTTTTAGCAACCAGTGAAGGTGAACTAATTAAAGATCATAAGTTCTTAAAGAAGTACCAAGGCAAGCTGAAATTGCTACAACAGAAACTTAAGAACAAGAAAAAAGGTTCTCGTCGCTGGAGAGACATTAGTCGTCGTATTGCCAGAACCTATGAAAAGATAACTAACTGTCGTAAAGATTTCTTCTACAAAATAGCTCATCACCTTTGTAACCAAGCTGGGATGATCTTTGTAGAAGACTTAAACCTAAAAGCATTAGCAAGGTCTGCCTTAAGGAAAGCCTGTCTAGATGTGGCTTGGGGAACATTTGTTAATATCTTGTCTTATGTCTGTTGGAAACGAGATATCTATTTTGCCAAGGTTAAGGCTAATGGGACAAGTCAAATTTGCCCTGAATGTGGTGTTAACTGTGGCAAGAAAAAACTATCTCAAAGAGTACATAAGTGCTCTGACTGTGGATATCAACAGGACAGAGATATTGCGGCGGTAATGGTAGTTAAAAAACGAGGAGAAAGTACCCTCGGAACGAGGGGAAGAAAGCTCGCTGAGGGCAATGGTTTCGGGGATGAGGCTGAGGTCTTATCTAGAGCCACCTGATGACACGAGAATTTCCCATCATATTCTTTGAATTGATGGGAGAGGTTCAATCTAACTCGATGGATAATTGATAAATCTCTTGACGAGATAACGAAGTGACTTTTGCTAACTGACGGCTGGCCTGCGATCGCGTGACGCCTTGGGCTAACAATTGTTTTAGTTCTTGTTTGACTTGTTCTGAAGAAAGACTTAATGTTTCCGCTTCTTCTTTTCCAGCAATCACTAGGGTATATTCTCCCTTGGGAATCGTTTTTTGATAAAAAGCGATTGCTTCTTCTATTTTGCAATAATAACATTTTTCATATAATTTGGTTAATTCTTTTCCTAACATTAGGGAACGATCTTGACCTAAAGCCTGAGCTAAATCTTGTAAAGTTTGTCTTAATTTATGTGGCGATTCGTATAAAATAATAGTTCGCCTTTCTTCTGCAATTTCCTTTAAACGATCTTGTCGCGCTTTGCCTTTCGTGGGAAGAAATCCTTCAAAAACAAACCGATTACTGGGCAACCCGGAAACGGCTAAGGCAGTAATCGCAGCCGTCACCCCAGGAATCGCAATTACAGCAATATTAGCTTCCACACAGCCTCTTACTAAATCATACCCTGGATCGGAAATGCCAGGCATCCCAGCATCCGTCACCAGGGCAATATTTTCTCCTTGTTGCAATCGTTTAAGAATTTCGGATTCCCGTTGTTTGCGGTTATGTTCGTGATAACTAATTTGAGGGGTAGCAATCTCATACTGTTGCAACAATTTGCCAGTATGACGTGTATCCTCAGCAGCAATTAAATCAACGGTTTTTAAGGTATTGATTGCCCGGAACGTGATATCTTCTAAATTCCCAATCGGCGTTCCCACTAAATAAAGCGTTCCGATTGTTATCTGATTTGCCATTATTTGCTTGCATTCATTTTATGTCACAGTTATTGGAAACATCCAAAACCCGTTATCCTATCTAATAAAGATGGAAATGATGCTAAATCATATCAAGAAAAACAGGTTGCTAAAGCAATTGAAGCAGTAAAAAGGAAAGAGAAATGATTGGCAAATATAAAGTGGTAATTGAGTGGTCACAACAAGATAACTGCTATGTTGTCAGTTTACCTGATTTTGAACGATAGCGCGGCAGTCCCTAATCGAGCGCGAAGCGGATTAGGGAAGGTGATTCGCGGTGTTGACGAGTTGCATCAAGCGAGGGGATGTCTGAAGCACCCGCCTCGTTAGACGCAGAGCGATCCACCTCTGACCATCCTGGAAAGGATAATTAAGTGGAAGCGATGAAGCGTCAGAAACCGCAAGCTCACTACATGTGGCTTGTGCGTAGTTCATGCTAAGGGCGACCAGCAGTTGGATTGGCATTATTGCAGTTCCATATCTAACTGTTTAAGGAATAATTACTTGCAAAGCTTGGGGCACCACCTCAAATTTTGCCGGTGTTTCAACGGTAATTTCACCATCGGTATTAATGGGATAAGGCTTTTTCGTTTCAATGAAAAATTCTTGTCCTTCCAATAACCGCACTTTTTTTTGAGGATAGCGTCCTGATCGCAAACTGGGCAATAATTTAATCATCTCCCACCAATGGCGAATTTCTAAACTATATAAATCCAGCCGTTGGTCATGAATTGCCGCATCATGAACAATAGTCATGCCGCCTCCGTAATGACGGCCATTGCCAATAGCAATTTGGACAGTTTTTACTTTAGCAACATGCCATTCTCCTTGCTCACTCTCTGTTTTATAATAGATTCTTGTCGAAAAAGGACGGGATTTCCATAAAACTTTGCAGGCAGTTACTGCATAAGCAAAAATTCCCCAACGTTGCTTTGCGACTTTGGTGAGTTGATTGGTAATATCGACACTTAACCCTAAACTCGCGACATTAAAAAAGTATTGTTCATTGACTTTTCCCAAGTCAATTGCTTGGCGTTTTCCCTTCATAATGACCTTACAGGCTTCTGAGAGAGTAAAGGGAACGCCTAAGGTGCGTGCTAAGTCATTGGCAGTTCCCAGCGGTAAAATGCCGAGAGGAAGTTGGGTATCAACCAACCCTGCGATCGCGGCATTTAGGGTGCCATCGCCGCCGCCAATAATGACAAAATCAACTTCATGTTGATAAGTTCGAATTAATTCTGAAAGTTGGCCGGGATGTTCACTGCTTTTTTGCAGCAGGTTAATCCCCATAGCTTGCAAATACCGTTGAAGAATAGGAAGGCTTTTTTTCCCCTGGCGAGAATGAGGATTAATCAACAATAAGGCAGAAGGCATAGGAAAAAAATAATGAGTCAACAAAGAATTTTAGTTTGGTATCGCAATGATTTAAGGGTACATGATCACGAGCCATTGTTTCGGGCTTATCAGACGCAAGGACAAGTAATTCCCTTCTATTGTTTCGATGTTAGACAATTTGGAAAAACCGAATTTGGGTTTCCCAAAACAGGTAAATTTCGGGCTAAGTTTTTAGTAGAAAGTGTTGCGAATTTACAAAAAAATCTGGAAGCAAAAGGCAGCAATTTAATTATTCGTTGCGGCAAACCGGAAAAGATTATCCCTGATTTAGCAAACGCATTACATATCACCGATGTTTTCTTTCACTCAGAAGTAACTGCAGAAGAAACGGGAGTGGAACAAGCGCTCTCTTCTAATTTAAACTCCCTAGGGGTCAATGCAACCTCATTTTGGGGAGGAACTTTGCATCTGTTAGAAGATTTGCCGATAACGATTCCCAATCTTCCCGATGTTTTTACCCAATATCGCAAGCGCGTGGAAAAATACTCCCATATTCGCCCCAGTTTTCCCACACCGGATTGTTTACCGTCTCTGCCTCAAGAAATTGCTATCGGTGAGATTCCCAGTTTGGAAACCCTAAAAGTGCCGACGCCTTATCCTGATGAACGAGGCGCGATGATATTTCGGGGCGGCGAAACCCCAGGCATAGAGAGATTAAGTGAGTATATTTGGGAAGAAGACTGTTTAAAAACATATAAACAAACGCGCAATGGGATGTTAGGGGCTAATTATTCTTCTAAGTTTTCTCCTTGGTTAGCAAAAGGATGTTTATCCCCGCGTTATATTTATGAACAAGTGCAGACTTACGAGCAAGCACGAGTCAAAAATGACTCTACCTATTGGTTGATTTTTGAGTTGATGTGGCGCGATTACTTCCGTTTTGTGTGTTTGAAATATGGCAATGCTGTTTTCTATCAAACAGGCTTGCAAGGGGTAAATATTCCGTGGAAACAAGATTGGGAACAATTTCAACGTTGGCAGGAAGGAAAAACTGGCTATCCGTTAGTGGATGCCAATATGCGGGAAATTGCAACAACGGGCTTTATGTCGAATCGCGGTCGTCAAAATGTTGCCAGTTTCTTAACCAAAAATTTAGGAATTGATTGGCGGATGGGGGCAGAATGGTTTGAGTCGTTGTTAATTGATTATGATGTTTGCAGTAATTGGGGAAATTGGAACTATACGGCAGGAGTTGGAAATGATGCCAGAGAGTTCCGCTATTTTAATATACCGAAACAATCAAAAACTTATGATCCTAAGGGGAATTATTTACGGCATTGGCTTCCTGAGTTAAGGAATATTCCAGGAGATTTGATTCATGAACCCTGGAAATTGTCACAAGATAAACAAAGGGAGTATGGGGTAATTTTAGGGAGAGATTATCCGCAACCTATGGTAGACTTTATGAAGTCGATTAAAGCCAATCAATCCTTGATGAAAGGTTTCTAATACGATGTTATTAATTAATTGAACAAATTTAAAATGAAAAAATAATTAATCTTATGAAAGATCATGCTACGCTTCTCATTGTTGATGATCAACCGAGCAATTTTGATGTCATTGAGGCACTTTTAGAAGGTGAAAATTACCAACTCTATTATGCAGGGAATGCAACTCATGCTCTGCGAACATTGGAGAAAAATCCGGTTGATGTCATTTTATTGGATGTCATGATGCCGGAAGTGGATGGCATTACCCTCTGTTCTCATCTCAAAAATCATTCCGACTATAAGTATATTCCCATCATCATGGTAACTGCTTTACAGGAAAAGAAAGATTTAGCCCGGTGTTTAGAAGCAGGGGCAGATGATTTTATTAGTAAACCGTTAAATTCCATTGAATTGCAATCGCGCATTCATTCCATGTTGCGGATTAAACAACAGTATGATCATCTGCAATTACTCCTGCAGCGCCGTGAAGAAATGGCGGAAATTATTGTTCACGATTTGCAAAATCCAGTTACCAGTATTGTTTTTTCCTGTGACACTTTAAAATTAACGGATTTAAATAATCAGCAAAGTAAGAAAGTCGAACAAATTCGAGTAGCGGGAAAACGCCTAGAAGAGCAAATTCAAACCTTGCTCACCATGGTAAAATTGGAAACAGGGCGCTTAGTCTTAAATCCAGTCTCTCTACAACTCAAGCCGTTACTGGAGAAATTAATTCAAGAATTTAGCGCGATCGCGACCGCAAAAAATATTAAAATTATTCCCAATCTAGAGGTAGAAAATGACTGGGCAGCTGTCGATTCTCATTTATTTTCGCGAATTGTGAATAACCTGTTGTCTAATGCTTTGAAATACTCGCCCCGAGGAAAAGAAATTGAAGTGCAACTGGCAGAAATGCCAGATAAAATAATCCTTAAAGTAATTGATCAAGGAAAAGGCATTAGCGATTCTTTTAAAAAAACGATTTTCAAAAAATATGAAACCGGAACCCACTATACCAACGTCAACCAAACCGGCTTAGGATTAGCCTTTTGTCAAATGGCAATTTTAGCCCATCAAGGAAACATTTATGTTGAAGATAATAAGCCCCAAGGTTCCATTTTTACTGTCGAAATTCCTCGGGAAGCCAACGCTGAATCTCATTAAGCAAATGGCGCATACGCACCGGTTTCGTTAAACAACGATTAGCCCCTAAAGCCAAAATATCTTCTTGTTGACGGTTTGAAGCCAAAGCAATAATGGGAATGTCATTGAAGGAAGGAATGTCTCGCAGTTGCTGAATGATCTTTTCTCCTACTGAGTTTAGGGTTTGCAGATCAATGACAATAACTTGCGGCGTAACTTCTTCCAAGGTGGATAATAACGTCTCTTGTTGGATGACAGTTAAAACGTCATACCCATAAGCTTCCAAATAACTTGCTGTTGTATCAAGGCTTGCTTGATCAGCGTTAATTAATGCAATTAAAGGCGAAGTATTAAAGTGAGCAACATTATCAGAGGAAAAATTGAGAGTATCTTGATTAGCAATTACACAGACTTCCGTATAAGGAATTTTGACATAAAATGTGCTTCCTTTGCCGAGTTCACTTTCTACAAAAACATTGCCGCCATGCAGTTCACTCAAGTGGCGAACTAAACATAATCCTAAACCAGTTCCTGAATACTGGCGGTTGAATTGACTATCCAGTTGCACAAAGGGTTCAAATAGTTGATGAATTTGATCGGAAGCAATCCCAATTCCAGTATCGCTAACCGTAAAAATAATATGTTCTCGCAGAGAGTCTTCAGTTACAGTTAAGGTAACTTGCCCTCCTTCTGGTGTAAATTTCACCGCATTATTCAGTAAATTGATTAAAATTTGTCGAATACGCAATTCATCGACATTAAGGGCAGAACAAGATGTATTAATGTAAGTTTTTAATTCAATTTGTTTTTGCGCAGCGGTTTGACGGACAAACGTTAAACTGTTTTCACATAGTGATTGAATATTGGCTTGTGTAAAATTTAAGGTGACTTTTCCGGACTGTAATTTCGAAAAATCTAGAATATCATTAATTAGATCCAATAAATGGACGGCACTGGTACTAATGGTTTCTACAGCTTGTTGTTGCTGCTCATTAATCGCTTCAAACGATCCTTCTTTTAATCCTTCCGACATTCCCAAAATCGTATTGAGAGGCGTTTTTAATTCGTGACTTATACTAGCCAGAAATTCATCTTTTAAGCGCGTCGCACGAGTTAACTCTTGGTTCGTCAGTTCTAGAGATTCATTAACTGTTTGCAATTCTCTTTCAAAGGCTTTTCTTTCACTAATATCAGTGACACGTACTAAGCAAAGATTTTTTTCAGCAACAGTGATTTTTTTCCAAACAACATCTCCGTAAAATTGATTATCTTGGAAGGTTTGCAATATCGTTTCTTCGTTCCAACTCCCTTTTTTTTCCAGAATTGGCTTAAGTTTTGAAACAGGTTTTTCATGTAGAAAATCAGCTTTAAGATTAATGAGAGATTGTTTGTTTGGCGCGTCTGATAATTCGACAGCTCGGCGATTGCAATCGATAATAGTTAACGTTTCAGGTTCAATTAAATATAGGGCATCCGTGGCTTCATTAAAAATGACTTCTCGCAGCTCTTGATTCCAAGCAATTTTGGCTTGCGCCTCTTTTTCTTCAGTAATATCTTGGGCAATTCCGGCAATGCGATAAGGCTCTCCTTTTTCATTCGTAACAGGAAAGGCGCGATCGCGCACCCAACGAATTTCTCCATCACTTCGGATAATTCGATATTCAATATCATAGTCTCCTATCCTAAAAATTTTTTAGGAGTTGCGTTTTTAACCCTAGCGCGATCTTCAGGATGAATGGTATTTAGAAAAAAATTATGAAAATCTTGCCTTAATTCCTGACAAGAGTAACCCCAAACGCATTCAAAACTGGGACTAATATAAATTAATTCCGTAATATCTGCATTGAGCATCCAAAACACGTCATCCAGATTTTCAGCAAATTGACGAAATATTTCTTCACTTTCCCGTAAGGCTAATTCAGCTTGTTTTTGTTTTGTAATATCTAAGAAAACACCATTGCGAATGATGGAACCATCTGCTTGTTTTTTAGGTTCTGATTGTACTTGTATCCAAATAATTTGATTAGAAGATGTAATGATTCGCTCTTCCCAAAAAAACGGCGTTAATTGATTGAGACTCTTATCCCTAGTTTCAATAAAATTCGCATAATCTTCTTCATGAATTAACTGTAAGAAATTATTCAAATCGTCATAAATTTTTTGCTTGGGAAAATTTAGGAATTGCTCAATCTTATCGCTAACATAGGTACATTGCCATGTCCCATCATTTAAATACTGAACTTGAAAAATAATGCCAGGCAAATTATCAGCAATATCCTCCAACTGAGCGACGGTATTTTGTAAGCGATTTTCTCTCTGTTGACGCTCACTAATATCAATAACAATTGCAAAAAATCGAGATCTCGATTCTTCTCGGATTCGTTGTAAATAAACCTCTACCGGATAAGTACTGCCATCAGCTCGACGATGAATGGTTTCCAAATTAATTTGGGTTTCTTCCCCATTGATGAGAGGCGCCACTAACGCTTTGATAGCTTTTTCCGTTAATTGCGGCTTTAAGTCAAGCGCCGTCATTTGTTGCAATTGTTCTAGAGAATAACCGAGGTTCTCTACCGCCTGAGGATTAGCATATTCAATTTGTAACGTTTCCCCATCAAAAATATAAATTTCGTTCGGGCTTGCTTCTAAAATCTGGGCGAGATTAACCGCATTTAAGTCCGTAATTTCTCTTCGATTGTCTTTCTTGCTAGCAAACTTGTCATCCATTTTTTACAGATTGCCGATTGCAACTGATATCTAATGATCAAATTAACAGGTAATCGCTCAAAACTACTGTCATGGAAACTTATCCTTATTTTCCGCCAATGTAGCGTTTCTTTTCATCCACTTTTCGCTGGTATTGACGCTCTAGGTTAAAATCAGGTTAAGACGCAATAAAGGTTTAGTAAAATCCCAAGATCCCTATGAAACTTAACAGTTTTTTATACCCGCACGCCTCTTATCGTGGCTCTGTCAAGCCGGAAAATCTTGTTTTTAATGCCAACTTGCAAGAGTTTGCCCAACGAATTAGCTATATTTCGAATCTAGAGACAGCGGGAAAAAAGTCTCCGCAAGAGGCATATCAAGAAATTCAAGAGCTCTGGGAAAGTTTAAAGTCTTCTTATTATCAACTCGGAATCAATGAGCGATAATCAAGAGCATTCCATAACCCACCGTAAGGAGAGAATTTAAATTGGTTCTTCCTATTCGGTGGGATCTCAATTCACTTTTCAAGCAAGGAGGGGATCAAATTCTGATGCCAGTTTTGGCTTGTGTCAATGGTAACCGCATACATTTGTTCCGTTTCGGTAAAAGATTCGGCATTAGCTTGTTGTTGGGTTAGCAAATCCGCCGTAGCGTCAGAAATGTCGCTTTTTCGCTCTGTGACGCGATCGCGCAATACTTCCATTGGGGCATCGCAATGAATAATTTGTAGCGGTAAATTATGAGCGTTGGCGGGTGCCATTACTGCTTTTCTAAACTGCTGTTTGTCGTATTTCGCATCTAAAATAACCCGCCATCCCTGGGAGGCTAAATGCATTCCGATTTCTAACAATTTGTCATAGGTTTTTTCGCTCATGTCAGGATGATAAATGTCTTCCGGTCCTTCTTGTTCGATATCAATGCCGGCTAAATGTTTGCGTACTGCATCAGACCGTAAATGAATGACATTGAACTGTTTCGCAATTTCTCGGGCAACTGTGGTTTTGCCGGAACCGGATAACCCTGACATCATCCAGAAACGACCCTGTTGAGGCTGTGTATATTGCCATGCTAGATGATAGTATTTGCTTGCTTGGTCACTGGCCTACTGTTTTTCTTCCTCAGCAACATTCGTATCATCTAACAATAAAGAATTAACTTTCGCTCGCACATAAGCCTGTCGCGTTAAATATAAAGGGAGTACCGGTACCCCTTCCCAGTCGCCGGTATATTCTAAATAGTTATTCAGAAAAACATTGCCTAAATGAGAACAGCCGCGAAATTGTAAGTCCATTACCGTAAACGCAACATCATACATGACATCGACAAATCGAAAGGGTTCGTTAAATTCAATGCGATCAAACAGTTGAATTTTATCTTGCCACCAACAGATATTTTTTAAGTGTAGATCGCCGTGGCATTCGCGAATAAAGTGATTATTTTTGCGTTTATTAAGAAGAGAATGGTAGATTTGAAAAAACTGATCGGTGAAAGCTTTTGTTTCCGTAAACTGTTGTTGGGTTTGAGCAATACCAATATATTTTTCGGTTTGTTGATAGTTATTATGGATCGCTTCTTTAATCGTTTCAGGGTCCCCAAATTGACGAATATAATCATTGGTTTTAGCGTTTTGATGAAACCGAGCTACTTTTTTTCCTAATTGCGCCAACAATGATTCAGTTAATTGTCCCGCTTTTTCCATTTCACTGAAGAGTGCCGATTGGGGAAATTGACGCATCTTTAAAAGATAGTCTATCGGTTTCCCTTGGCCATTGAGTTCTAAAGTGTCATTTTGTTGGGTAATGGGAAAGACATCTAAATAAATATCAGGCGCGATCGGTTGATTTAATTCTAATTCCTGATAACAATAATACTGTCGTTTTTCCAAACTTGAAAAATCTAAAAAACCTAAATCAAGCGGCTTTTTGAGTTTATAGGCATATTCTCCTGTTAAAAAAATATACGAGATATGCGTTTGTAACACTTCAATTGGTTGCTCAACAGGATGAGGATAAAAATCAGCTTGGCTCAGGCACTCTATCAAAGAATTATGATTGATCATTATGTTAATCTCGGAGCACGACAATTATTATCCTAACAATCTAAAAAATCCGCTTGTTTCCTTATCCCCCACTTTTTCCGAGTAATCTGCAGCAAACATTAATCCATTTGATATTAGTTAGAAATATAGAGACTTGCTTACCAAATTATTCATAATTGTTATTTTAACAAGCACCTTTTGTCTTGAAAACAACGACGATTGTTTTTAAAATTAAGTTTAAATCATAAGCCACAGACCACTTCCGCTGATAAGCAATATCCATTTTAACCATCTCTTCAAAATCCTTAATCTCAGAGCGTCCATTCACTTGCCATTCTCCAGTTAACCCCGGCTTAACCCGAAGTCGCTGCAAGTGATGAGGAAAATATTCAGATACTTCATTGGGCGTAGGAGGGCGGGTTTCCACTAAACTCATTTCTCCTTCGAGAATATTAAAAAACTGAGGAAATTCGTCTAAGCTGGTACGACGAAGAAACTTGCCAACGCGAGTCACGCGGGGATCATTTTGATTTTTAAAGATATATCCTGTCGCTTCATTTTCCACTAGATGTTTGTAGTTGTCTGCATCTTTAATCATGGAACGAAACTTCCAGATACGAAATGTTCTACCATGTAAGCCGACGCGAGTTTGGCTAAAAAGAATGGGCCCCGGATTGTCCAGGTAAATCGCTGCAGCAAGGGGAATATAGATAATGGCAGTTATACTCAGCCCCACTAACGCTCCGACAATATCAATAATGCGCTTGGCTTTACTATTCACACAAGGTAATTCATAGCAATCAGCATCTGCTGGCAATGAGGTTAATTGCTCTTGAGGAATTGCTTGGATGAAGTGTTGTCGTTCCAGAGAAAAACGATTCGCGATTTGGTTATTGGATTGTTGAGACGCTGATGTTACTTGGATAGAACTCAATATTCGCGATATTGCCTGTATTTTATGTAAGTATGTATCAAGCTTCACCGATTATTCCCTCAGTTCTTTTAAATGAATATAGCTAAATACTAGGACAATACCATGGATATGTCAAGGAGGAAAAGGGAATTTCACAAATTAGCTCCAAGATATCCTGTACATATTTAGATATCACAGTTATTCTATGTTAAAAGTACCGTAATGCCACTGATTTTTCTTAATCTTCAAACAGATCATCAAATTCCGACTTTAATTCCCGTGCCATCAATGCTTGTACCGCTTGCTGCGGTGTTGATTTTCCCTTCAATAGCCGATACACTTGCGCCGAGATGGGAATCGGGA
The DNA here is from genome assembly GCA_003021905.1 of Cyanobacteria bacterium SW_9_44_58. Classification (GTDB taxonomy): domain Bacteria; phylum Cyanobacteriota; class Cyanobacteriia; order Cyanobacteriales; family Rubidibacteraceae; genus Halothece. The sequence goes on from PXPI01000117.1 coordinate 38,459, forward strand.
TTTGTTCATGGCGGGCGAGCTTAACCAAGACTTGGGTCGTGTTAATGCCTTCTGCTGTTCCTTCTAAGCTGTCAACAATTTCTTCTAAGGTTTCCCCTTGAGCTAAGCGATAACCCACTTGATAATTCCGGGAAAGAGGACTGTCACAGGTGGCGAGTAAGTCGCCCAAACCGGATAAACCGAAGAACGTTTCTGTGGATGCACCAAGGGTTGTTCCCACGCGAATCATTTCCGGCAGGGCGCGCGTGAGGAGACCGGCTTTCGCGTTGGTTCCCAGACTTAAACCATCGCAAACCCCCGCCGCGATCGCGATAACATTCTTTAAAGTTCCGCCCAATTCCGTGCCAATGGGATCATTATTAATATAGACCCGAAAGGTTTCACAGGCAAACATTTCTTGCACCGCTTCGGCCGCTTCTTGATTTTCGCTAGCCATGACCGTTGCGGCGGGCAGGTTTTGTTGAATTTCTTTGGCTAAATTGGGACCCGATAAGACCACAATGCGGTGATTGGGAAACGCTTCTTGCCACAGTTGCGAGGGGGTGTGGGTGGTTTCGGAATCTAAGCCTTTAGTAGCAGTGACAATAATGGCAGACTCGGGAAGCCCAATGGTTTTAACGCGATCGATAATGGAATTGACGCCTTTCATAGACACGGCAGAGAGGAGAATTTCGGCGTCTTGAATTACCGATTCCAGAGTTGCTTCACCATGTCTTGACCACAAACGAACATGATGATCGCTGCGTTCAGCCACATCGGCAAGGGTTGATCCCCAAGCCCCAGCACCAATCACTGTGGCAATTTTTTGGGAATTTGGATTCACTTCGGTAAAATCAGTTTGTTGAGTGTTCGCGTTAACCATTGGTTTAATCCGTAATTATGTCTTATCGCAATCCAGTACCGACGGTTGATATTATTATTGAGTTGCGCGATCGCGCCCATCGACCGATTATTTTAATTGAACGAAAAAATCCCCCCTTGGGTTGGGCTTTACCAGGCGGTTTTGTTGACTATGGAGAATCAGTAGAAACCGCTGCCAAACGGGAAGCCTATGAAGAAACCAGTTTAGACGTGGAACTCATGGAACAGTTTCAAGTTTACTCGGATCCACAGCGAGATGCGCGTAAACATACCCTTAGCATCGTTTTCTTAGCTGCAGCAGTTGGAACTCCTCAAGCTGCGGATGATGCCAAAAATTTAAGGGTTTTTTCTCTTTGGGAACTTCCCGAAAACTTATGTTTCGATCATCATCAAATTCTAACAGATTATCGCCATTATCGAGATTACGGCTTCCGTCCCAACTTAATTGGTTCTTCTATTGGCCGATAAACCTGATAGTCAATATTGGGAAAAATATTGTCAATTTTTTCCAGTTTTTCTAGCCAATTGCGATCCAGCGTTCCTTGGGCAAGATCATGATAAATTTTATTAAACCGCTTTAAATGAGAACGCGTTCGCCGGTTTGCATAGGGAACCATCGTCCCCGTTCGCATAATAAACGCCCAATCTGAAGACTGTGCCAACAGCAACTCTCTAGCCGCTTGATTCAATGCCCGTTTTTCCCACTCGTCTTGAGCATTGCGCTGACTCAGCTCAATCATCCGTTCCGTCGCTTCATGCAAATGGGGATAAATCCAAGCATTGGCCTCATTTACCCAATACTCATGAAACCCTTTATACCCCCAACTCGACTGCGAGGGCTTACAGACCTGCTGCATCGGCTGCTGACGCAAATAATCCGCTAAATGGGTCATTTGATACGTGTTTTGGTCATACCAGCACTTGCGGATTACATAATCTAAAAACCATGGCCCCTCATACCACCAATGACCGAACAATTCCGCATCATAAGGAGACACCACCAAGGGCTTGCGTTGCATTATCCCTGCTAAATGCTCAATTTGCCGCTCGCGGTTAAAGACAAAATTCCCGGCATGTTCCGCTGCTTTCTCCCGGGCCCAATAGGGATCGTATAACTTCTTCTCCCCAAGCCCAGCATTGCGGCTGGTAATTTTATGATATTTAATTCCGGTATTTTTCCGTTGCCCATTGGGCAAAATATAGGGGTTAATATACTCATATTCCGCTTCCCAGCCTAAGTCCTTATAAAACTCCCGATAGACCGGATCGCCGGGATAACCCACTTGCGATGACCAAACTTGCTGGGAAGACTCATGATCGCGCCCAAAGGCAGCAACGCCGGTTTCGGTATAAATAGGCGCATAGGTGCCATAGCGAGGGCGAGGACTGGCATACAGCAAGCCATGGCCATCCATTAGAAAATAGCGTAACCCTGCATCGGCTAAGAATCGTTCCAAGCCATCATAATAGGCACATTCCGGCAGCCAAATTCCCCTGGGGCGACAACCGAAATTTTCTTCATGGTGTTGGCAGGCGATATTAATTTGCGCCCGCACGGCTTCCGGATACATCTTCATTAAGGGAAGATAGCCATGAGTCGCCGCCGAAGTAATCAGGTCAATGTTTTGGCTGTCTTGAAATTGTTTAAAAGCGCTAACCAAATCGCCTTGATACTTTTCCCAAGTCTGGCGCACTCGGGCAAACTGATCAACATAATGTTGGGCTAAATACTGAAGATGGCCATGATTCCGGTTATTGTCAATTTCTTTGGCCGCCAGTTCTTGCAATTGCGCTAAGTGTTTGTCATAGCGTTCTTGCAAAAACGAATCCCGCAACATTGACACCAAAGGCGGTGTCAGACTCATGCTGAGTTTAAACTCAATGCCATCCTGCTTTAACGTCTCAAACGTTTGCAACAGAGGAATATAGGTTTCGGTAATTGCTTCAAAAAGCCATTCTTCCTCTAACACATAGTCGCTTTCGGGATGTCTAACAAAAGGTAAATGAGCGTGTAAAACCAGGGCAAGGTAACCAAGAGCCATAAGTAATTGATTGTTCGGATAACGAGTCGGGATAACACTACAATTCTATCTTTAATGCTGCCCATGGATAGGTTATCCTTGCCGAAATTTCAATGGGGAGAAGCGCTCCCCTCCTGAACCCCTTAATAAGATAAAGCAAGACGGGAATTGAGGGTAATGTCCAAGTCTTGATTGGGATCAATGGAGATTACTTCCGCTTGTTCTTTGCCCAGCAGCAATCCGCCTAATGCGCCCAAACCAGCGCCTCCCAATACTTCTTCAGTAGCAATTGCTTTATCGCCGGTAATTGCGGCAATGACGCTGGCTGCGGCTGCGCCGATGGCTGCTCCCTCTAAAATATCGCCAGCGCTGGCGCCTTTATCAATGGTTTCCCGGCGGGTGATCACTTGGGAACTGGCATTAATACTTTGAGAAGAGGCTCCCGGGATTTTTAATTCTTGGGCGACAAAGCGCGATCCATTCCCAGCCGGGCGAATTTCTCCCACTAATTCACTGCCGTAAGGAATCAAGATTCTGCCGGAGCGATCTTTGACATTAGCAGCAATTTTGAGGGTAACCGGAGCCGTTTCATCCGGTAAGACGACAATTTTTTCCGCTTCGTCATATCGTACCGGCAACGACACCCCAGAGGGAATGGCAACGCGGCGTTGAGCTTGTACAAATTCATCATCGCTGCCCAAGAGTTGAGCGGATGCGGGCGTCGATGATAAAAGCAGAGGCGTTGTTATCCCCATCCCTAGCAAAAGTGAGAGAACCGTTGAGGTTCCTCGTTTAAGCAAAGACAATTGAACCATTTTATATTTCCTCCAATCTCTCACTTGCTAAAGACAGGGAATGGTTGATTAAAGTTCCTGTTAGACTAAACCGGCACGGTGGCAAATGACAGTAAATGTGGTAGCAATTGCGGTAATCAGCAGCGCCATCCAGGGAGATTGCCCTTGACTCACGGCAAAAGAGGTTACGGTTCCGGCACCAATGCCAGCGATGGCGATTGTACTTAACAGGTCATTATTAGAAGAACGATTCATTTTTTTAAAAAAGGAATTCATATACTGGTTTCAAATTAGCAACAGAAGCTTGCTTTCCTAAGAAAAGGGGACTTATTCTTAACTAAGTTTTAGTCTTTCTATACGTTTTTTAATATTTTTTTAAAGTTTCTGCCAAGATTTTTTGGGTTTGTTGCGGCGAAACGAAACTATTGGCGCATAAAATGCCTGAGGCGGCAACAGCGGGAACGCCAATCCCAGGCAGGGTACTGTCGCCAACCCGGTAAAGTCTGGAAATGGGAGTTTTATAACCGGGAAACAGCCCTTCTCCCGCAGGAATAGCAGGTCCATACGTTCCCTGATACCGTCGCAGGTAATGGGCGTGAGTCAGGGGAGAACCAATGAGTTCTAAGGTCACGCGATCGCGCACATCGGGAATAATTTTTTCCAGTGCTTGATACAAGGATGCTACTTTGGCTTGTTTTTTCTCCTGATAAGTGTCATCCCGTTGCCATCCCGAATACGGTTCTAAGGTATAGGCATGAATCAAATGCTGCCCGGCAGGGGCAAGACTGGCATCCCAAACGGTGGGAATGGAAATCATGCAAGTATTGCCGGGGGCAGCAATATCTTGATTGCTATCGTGAACCACCACATGATGACCATTTAAATGTTCCAATCCCTCAGCGCGAATGCCCAAATGCAGGTGCATGAAACTATCAACCGCAGGGGTTTTAAGACTCGCTTTCCGGTAAGATGAGGGTAAATCCTCAGGTTGCAATAATTGGCCGTAGGTATCCCAAATACTGGCATTGGAGATGACAATGGGGGCTTGCAGGGTCTCGCCGTTTCGCAGTCGCACTCCCTGGGCTTGGTTATTGGAAACTAAAATCTTTTCCACATGGGCATTGAGCCGCAATTTCCCGCCCCAGCGCTTAAGCCCCCGAACTAAGCCATTAACAATGGCACCGCTGCCTCCAACCGGGTATTCCACCCCCACACGGGCGCGTTCCCCCAACATAAACGCGACTTCCGGCGCGATCGTGCCGTCTGCCTTTAACCCGGAAAGCAAGAAACATTCTAAATCAATTAATCGTTTCACCCAAGGATCTTGTACTGTTTTGTTTCGAATATCTCCCACCGAAGCACCCAATTGGGGCAATTTTGGCAGTGCTTGCAACAAAGCAGGGAAATACTTGGGGAATAACACTTGTAACAGTTTCCAATCAGCCCGCAATTCGATTGGGGGAATCCCGTTTAGGCTCTCATAGAGACCTAGCATTTGGGCAACAAAGGCTTGATATTCTTTTGCCCCTTGCGGTGTTATTCTGGCAATTTCCTGACAATAGCGCTCATTCTCTTGATAGGCTCGAAACGTGCCTTCTGGGAAATGAAATTCTCCAAGGGGATCATAGGGAACGGTTTCTAAAGACTCGCCCAGCACTGTTAAAATTTGTTGCAGCGGATTTAAACTAGCAGTATGAGACCCAATGCCAGCATAAAAAGAAGGCCCTGAATCAAAGGCAAATCCCTTGCGCGTGAAACTGTGGGCCGCCCCGCCGGGAATGCCGTGACTTTCACAAATCAAAACATTATAGCCATAGCGGGCTAATAAACTGCCAGCAGTGAGTCCGCCAATGCCACTGCCCACGATAATCACATCTAGCGTCATTGTTCACTCTCTTTTTTTGCCAAGTCTGATGCAACGACAACAAATTTCCAGTTGGGCTTTGTTCCTTGCGATCGCGATTGCGGGCGGTTTCCAAGCTCCTGTGGAAGCAACGCCGGTTCCCGCCTCTTCCGATTCTAATGCAGAAACCGTTGCTTGGTCGCTCAGCCCAGAACATGAGTCTGCTGTAGTCACTTTACATGGGGCAGGGGGCAAAGGCACCGGCAGCATTATCAAAGCCAGCGGCGTTGTTCTTACCAGTGCCCATATTATTACTGATGCTCATGGCAAAAAAGTGAGCGTGGTAATGAAAGATGGCACCCAATATCCCGGTAAAGTCATTGCAACCGATAAAAAGCGCGATCTGGCCCTAGTCAAAATCCTTGCTCGCAAAACTTTCGCGACGTTACCTCTAGCCGATAGCAACAGTTTAGATCAGGGAGAAACCGTTTATGCCCTGGCGGATCCCTTTGCGTCCTTAGAAGACTTTACAACCGGGAAACTCCGCAACATCAAAGAATCGCAGAATCTCTATACTGATATTGTCCTGAGTCCTGGGGATTCTGGAGGACCTTTGCTCAATTCCCAGGGAGAAATCATTGGCGTCAATCGCGCCACCCTAAGCTTGCAAAGTTCCCATCAAAAAACAACTTTGGGATTAGCGACGCATATTGCTGTCGTCTATCAGTTTCTGCAACAAGCCCAATCGCAGAGCAATACTCAGAGGCAAGAAAATACCACCGCCAACAGCGTCAACTTAGGCATTACCGTTGCCCCTGATACCTTAGAAATTATTAAAATTGAACCGAATTCCTTAGCCGATCAATGGGGATTGCAACCCGGCGATCAATTAGTCGCTTATAATTATCGCCATTTGGATAGTTTAGAACCCCTAAAAGAATTTCTAGCCACCAATCCCTCAGAAGTTTTATTATTTTTGCGACGAAATGATTATTTAGTGCGGGTGCGACGGAAACTGTAATCGACTCTCTAGACAGGTTTGCGATAAATTAGTGATGAAACGCTTAGCATTGGCGCCCTAACTCAAGATAAAGATTCCAACTGTTCCACAACTTGAGTTAACTCCTCAACAATTGGAGTGACTTCCCGTTGACGGAACGCATTGGTCAAGGCGCGATAATACCAGAGTGTACCCTGCTTTTTCCCTTGAAACCGCTGCCAAATTTCCTCTCCCATGACGCGATAATCTTTAATGATGGAACTGGCATTATGCACTTTATCCGCAACGGAAACTAAAGTCGCTTCCGAAGACATCTTTGGAATGTGGGCAATATAAGCCTCTTTGCGTTCTCGCCACGGCGGTTTGGGAATTTCATCGGCATCGGTGCAGGCTTCCACGATGGCAGTTACTCTCTCGCCGAAATCGCGGAAAATTTTGTCTCGGGTCGCAATCCCGCCTTGATCTTCGATCGCGTCGTGAAGCAAGGCCGCGATCGCGCAATCTTCATCGCCCCCATATTCCAGCACCAAACTGCACACCCCTAGTAAATGAGTCATGTAAGGAACATTGGAACCTTTGCGCACTTGTTCTCGGTGTAACTCGCTGGCAAAGGTCAGGGCGCGATCAAAACGAAAAGAGAGTTGCATACTTATCGACGTCTAAGATTTCGAGATTGCTGGTCTTTCAATAAGGTAACCCCTGCCAAAATCACTGACAAGATAATGCCGGCGACAGAGATTAAGGGAATTTCCCAATGACGGATAGCAATGGCAACTAATGCCCAAACAAAGACTGCGGTAAAAGCAATATCTTGTTTGGCAAAAGCAATTGCCAGCGCGATCGCGCTTCCGACGCCCATCATAATGACTGTCCAGACTTCTGGGGAGAGTCCCCACCCTTGCCAGCCCAGATCACTTAGAGAAACGGCACCATTGACAATTGTTGCGACACTAATCCAAGCACAATAGATGGTTAGAGGGGTATAAACAAACCATCGTTCTCGCTTGGAAATCCTTCTGGGATTGCTCTTGAACTGAGAATAAATTCGAATCAAAGGGACTAGAATAAGTAACATGGCCACAAACGACCATAGAAAAAATCGCAATTGGAACAGAAACACCCAAGCAATTTGTGCCAAACTCGCAAAAACCATCCCATAGCCAATGGTATAACGAAATAAGGGTTTTTCTTGTTGGCTCGGCAAGGCCTGATAGATAGCAAAACTAAACAGTCCAAGATAAATCAAGCCCCAAATGGCAAACGCATAGTTAGCGGGGGTAATCAGAACGTTCTCAAAAAGCTGATTGGAAATCTCACCAAGGGTTAATCCGCCGATTGGTCTAACATTTGCCAGCATATTCACGCCAAATGCAGCGAAAACGGCGATAAGATTCAGGGCTTGGCGTATAAAATCTTGGTTCAATTTCATCGCTTGACTATGATATGTTTTGGGTTTGGGTAATCAGTTGATTTCAATTTTATCCCATTTCTTGCTATCTCTTTTAAACCTCTAATTGTCAAATTTTAACGTTTAACAAACATTTCAAATACTTGACCAAAATCTTTTTGCATCAATATGCTCCTAGAACTTTTCATCCAAGCAAAAACATATTGATTAATCAAGTTGAATTGCTCTTCTGGATTAATATCAGCTTATTAATCGATTGCATCACTTCAGAAGCGGTTTTTAAGCTATGATTAGCATCCTCATAAAGTTTTTGATTTTGGTCTTGCATCTCTGATATTTTAACCAGTGCTTTATATAGACCTTGAACCTGATTTAAATATTCTTTTTTAACATCAATGGAAAAGTCTTTATTATTGATTTTGAAGTTAATTTCAAGATCCGCATCAATCCAAGAGGTTCTACCCATTGTTTTGTATCTATTTTAAACGGTTCATTTGTTTCTTGCCTTGTGGAAGTTGAGCTCTTGATAATAAAAAATCCCTGCTAACCATGAAGCGTTTCGGCAGCAGGATAGAACCGGAATTTTAACCGGACGACCCGGAGGCTTGCGCCTATCATAAGCATCCCTTATTGCTGCTACCTTCCGGTCCTGACAAGGTTCGGGCGTTACGATCGCGCAACTCCGGATCAGTTAACACCATAACATAATTTTTCGGCAAAGGCGACTACCCGACAACAATACGCCACTCATGGAGTTCATAAGTAACACAGCCATCTTTAACCAGGGGATCGTTTTCCACAATCTCCTGGGCTTGTTCCAAGCTGTCGGCTTCAAATAATAGCATTCCCCCGCCCAAGTCTGCCCAGTAGCCGCTGCGAGCATTATGCCCGTTTTCATTTAATTCTTTGACATAAGCCACATGGGCCGGCACTGACTGATCAAAGGTGGGTTTATCAACAATTCCTTGTTCGATTTTGACAAATAACGGCATTGGGACAATTGATCATTGATAATGGACAATTGATAGCTAGAAATTGAAACAGGAAAAGTGAGTAATCAGCAACTCTGCTTAATTGCCCTGCTTCCTCCGCAAAGGGTTCAAGACGAGGCAAATGCCATTAAAGATCATTTTGCTGAAGTTTATGAGAGTTCCCACGCCAAAAAATCTCCTCCTCATATTACCCTGCAACCGCCTTTCCAATGGGCAAAAGACCAAATTCCTCAACTAAAAACGACCCTTAAGCAATTTTCCCATCGCCAACCCGCTATTCCTGTTACTTTATCAGGTTTTGGCGCATTTCCGCCTCGTGTCATTTACATTCATGTGGAGAAAACCCTAGAAATTCTGGCTGTCCAGAAAGCCCTCATGGACGATCTGGAACAGGAATTGGATTTGGTGGATTCTACTGCTAAGTCTCGTCCCTTTGTTCCCCATATGACAGTCGCGTTCAAAGATTTAACTAAGTCCAATTTTCGCAAAGCTTGGCCGGTTTATGAGGATAAGCCCTTTAATTATGAATTTACGATTCATGAGTTAACCCTGCTGCTACACAACGGAAAACGTTGGGAAATTGAAGAAGGGTTTCCCTTTAAGGGCAATTGAGAACGTCATTCGATCCAAAACTCAAAGGGCAGACGGGCATAAGCTTGATTGGGATCATTGAGAACTTTGAAATTGTCCCAAGCAGTACGAAGTTTTTGGACGCGGTTGTCCACTGGATTATCTGAATTTCGACTGAGGCGGGTTTCTCCAATTAGTTGTCTAAGGAAGCGATCTTCAAAGGGATTGAATTTCGGATATTCTTGCAATTCCCAATTGTTTCCCAATTCGGCGGCTTCTGCTGCGTGCGCGATCGCGCTTTCTAAGCCGCCCAACTCATCCACCAAACCGATTTCTTGGGCCTGTTTTCCTGACCAAACGCGGCCTTGGGCAATTTCAGCAACCTGTTGTTGGGAAAGGTCTCTTGATTTGGAAACTTTGGCCAAAAACTGATCATAAATCCGATTGACTGCATCTTCATATATTGCTAATTCTTGTTCTGTTTTCGGGCGAGAAATGGTATTTAAACCTGCTAAATCGCCAGTGGCTACCTCATCCCAAGTAATGCCGTTATTATTGGCTAATTCTTGGATATTGGGCAAAACCCCAAAAACACCAATGGAACCGGTTACGGTATTGGGTTGGGCAAAAATGCGACTCCCGCCTAGCGCGATCCAATAGCCTCCCGAAGCAGCAACATTGCCCATGGAAACAATGACCGGTTTTTTCTCGCGGGTTAATTGCAGTTCCCGTAAAATAACATCGGAAGCAGTAGCACTGCCGCCGGGGCTATTAATTCTTAAAACCACTGCTTTGACGTTTTCATCCTTCCGCAATTTGCGAATTTCTTCACTGAAGCGTTCACTGCCGACATTATCCAAAGCGCCTTCGCCGCCGACAATATTGCCTTGGGCATAAAGTACGGCAATTTTATTTTCCGAAACCTGTTCATTGCCATTTCCTTGATTGACGTTACGATAACGAAATAAAGAAACATTGCGATCAGAGGGGTCTTGTTCAGAATTGCCTGCTATTTTTTTGAGCTGTTCTTGAACTTGGTCATCATAGGCCAATTGATCAACCAATCCCAATTCTTTCGCTTCATTCGCTAACAAAAATCCTTCGTTATCCGCAATTTGTTGAAGACGACGATTTTCCAAATCACGTCCTTTTCCAACACCGTTTAAATATTCGGCCCACAGATCATCTAAAAGGGCGGTCATTTGTTGCTCATTGGCTTCGCTAAACGATTGACGGGTAAATGGTTCCACTGCCGACTTATATTGGCCTACGCGAACCACTTGAATGCCAATGCCGTATTGATCCAATGCCCCGGCAAAAAAGGTTTGTTCGGAACGAAAGCCATTCATTTCTAAATTGCCTAAGGGGTTCAAAACAACGTTATCAGCAACTGACCCCAGATAGTATTCTCGTTCACTCCAATCCACATCATAGGCAATAATTTTTTTACCGCTTTCTTGAAACTCAACTAGGGCTTCACGAATTTCTTTTAAAGCGGCATAGCCGTTGTTGCTGGTTCCGTCGCTGCCATCCAGATAGATCCCGTTAATGCGATCATCAGTTTTGGCTTTTTCTATTGAATTAACAACCGTTTGTAGGGTCAGCGGACGAGCTTCTTCTTCTAGGAATTTTTCCGCAAAACTTAAAGGAGGATTGGTATCTTGAATGGGTTTTGATAAGTCAAAAACTAAAATGGAATTTGATGAAATTTGGGGCTGTTGATCGCGGCTTCCAATCAGGAAAAATAACAGCACTAAACTGCCGGTTCCAATTGCGGAAAATAAAACTAATCCGGTAAAACTGCCAATTAAGGTGGCTAAAACTTGCTTTAAAAAATTGCGCATGGTTAATTCAATGACTGAGCAGCTTACATTTTAACGCGGGTCAAGGGCATCTCTTAAACCATCCCCTAATAAATTAAACGCTAAAACGGTTAAAACAATCATCATTGCCGGCGGCCAAACTAACCAAGGTTGCAGTACTAAAATGGAGGCATTCGTTCCCACTGACAGTAAATTTCCCCAAGAGGGATCCGGTTGTTGAATCCCTAAACCAATTAAACTTAAAACTGATTCGGCTAGAATAAAACTGGGAATTGCCAATGTTGCAGAAATAATTACATAAGTTGCGGTTTGAGGGAGAATATGACGCACAATAATATAAAAAGAACTCCCCCCTAGGGCACGGGCCGCTTCCACAAATTCCCGTTCTTTAATGGATAGAACTTGTCCGCGAACCACCCTTGCCAACCCCGACCAACTTACAAACGAGGTAATCAGAATAATTAATAAAAAGCGTTGCGAACTGCTTAAGGTTGGCGGCAAAACCGCTGCCAGCGCTACTAATAAATAGATGGTGGGAATTGTCATCAGGACTTCCACAAAACGCATAACAATGGCATCAATCCAACCGCCAAAGTAGCCTGATAATCCCCCAAAAAATAGTCCTAAGGGGAAAGAAATCGCAATGCCGAATAAACCAATAAATAAACTAATTCTTCCCCCGTGAACTAACCGAGAAAATTGATCGCGTCCCTGTTGGTCAGTGCCTAAAAGATGAAATTTTGCAGGACCGGTTGTTCCAAATAAATGGCGGTTGACTTCCCAACCTGGAAATAATTCCACTGTTTGAAAATTCGGAGGGAGGGGAATGCTGACTTTAAAAAGATCATAAGAAGGACCGGAAACAAATAATCGAATCGGAGACGGTTCCTTATAGTTGACAAGCAGCTCTCGTTCTCCTGTTTCTAAATTCATTTCCCCTTGCTCGGTCGGATAAACATGAGGACCAATAAATTCGCCGCTTTGTTGATCGTTCCAATAAATTTCTGTCGGGGGAAGCAATGACCCATTTACTTGAGATTGGTAAGGATCATAAGGAGCAACAAAGTCAGCGGCAATTACGATCAAATAAAAGAGGAGAAGTAACGCTGCGCCAAATCGAGCTAAGGAATTCTTTTTCAGTTTATGCCACCAGTTCATGAGACTTAATAATTACTAATTAATCAATCATTTAGGAGAATTGACAATGGACAAAAAATAATGGACAATTTAGAAATAGGGAAACAGTATTAATGTTATTCTAGAGTGGCTTCCAACCGACAACTTAGCATCCAACATCGATATAATAAAAGCCAACAACTAATAAAAAATTATCAGTTATTAATTATAAGTTGTCAATTATCAATATGCTTTCTTCAATCTGGCCCTATAAAAGTCCTGGCATTCCTGACGATCTGTTTGAACGCTTGCCAGGTATTCCCCTCACTAAGCGAGAGGTGAGACTATTACTAATTTCTTATTTGCGCTTAGAACCGGACTCAGTGTTTTGGGATGTGGGGGCGGGAACCGGTACGATTCCTGTGGAGTCAGGCTTGTTGTGTCCCAATGCCAAAATTTTCGCAGTGGAACGAGATGAAGAAGTCGTTGATTTAATCCGCCACAATTGTACCCGCTTTGGGGTGAAAAATGTGCAAGTGATTCAGGGGATTGCCCCGGACTGCTTAGCCCAATTGCCGGAATACCCCAATCGCGTCTGTTTGGAAGGCGGACGGGATGTGCATAAAAACTTAGAACAGGTCTGGGACTATCTGCAGCCAAAAGGACGAGTGGTCGCGATCGCGAATAATTTAGAAAGTTTATATCGCCTCTCAGAAACCTTTGCCAACTTACACGCCCGTAACATTGAAGTTGTCCAATCCTCGGTGAATCGCTTGGAAAATCGAGGCCCCATGCAAGTTTTTGCCGCCGTCGATCCCATTTTTGTGTTAAGCGGCGAAAAACTCTAATAATGGAAATCTCCCAAAAGTAGACGTGCGATCACTCGTATTATTGCTAGGATAAATTAGTAATCTAGACAACATAATTAACTGCCACCCTCAACCGGCCATCTAGATAGCAAGTGATATTCTAGTAGGTTCGGGTCGGACATAATCGTGTCAGACCTCAGTAGGGGCGACCCCAAAGGGCAGTGATTAGCTCAAGAATCCAACTCCTTCAGGTGTTGGAGCGTCAATAGAAGAGACCTTCCATCAACAAGAATTGAGTACTAATCTTGCTTCCCAAGACAACTATCATTCCCTAACACAATTGCCCAATCGCAATGTCTTTAGTGAAAAAGTGAATCTGGTTTGCCAGGAAATTAACGACAGCAATGAATTATTTGCGGTGGTGTTTCTGGATTTAGACCGCTTCCAACAGGTGAATAACACCTTAGGCCACGGGGCAGGGGATGAACTGCTGAAATTTGTGGCACAACGGCTGCAAAACAGTTTAGCGGATCAAGACTGCTTTCTCGCCCATTGGCATGGGGACAAATTTGTCATTTTGCTGTGGCATCTTACCCATTTGGATAGTGCTGCCATGGAAGAAAAATTTCGCGCGATCGGGCAACAATTACAAGCCCCCTTTTCCCTTTTCGGCCATGACGTGTATGTGAAAGCCAGTTGGGGCATTGCCATCAGTCCTTATGACGGCACCGATGCCGAAACGCTGTTATTAAATGCTGAAACGGCAATGTATAGCGCCAAAGAACAAGGCAGAAACCGCTATCAAGTCTATTCTCCCTCCCTGCGATCTCCCCTGAATCCCATCACCTTAGAAGCAGAAATTCGCAATTCCCTGCAAAATGATGATTTCCGCCTCTATTACCAACCCCAAATGAATTTTCAGACAGGAGAAATCACAGGCGTGGAAGCGTTAATTCGGTGGCAACATCCGAAACGCGGATTACTCTCCCCCAAACATTTTATTTGCTTTGCTGAAGAAAGCGATCTCATCTGTGACATTGGGGACTGGGTATTAAAGACGGCTTGCGAACAATTGGCCCAGTGGCGAAAACAAGGCATTGATCGAATTCGAATGGCGGTGAATGTTTCCGGTCGTCAGTTTCAACAAATTGATTTTGTTGACAAAATCCAACAGATTTTAGAAGAAACCAATCTCCCAAGTTCGGCATTAGAAATTGAAATTACTGAAACCACCGTTGCGCAAAATATTGATCGCACCCATTGGATTTTAAACCAACTGCAACAAATGGGAGTCAGTGTCGCCTTAGACGATTTTGGCATAGGCTATTCCTCCCTCAATGCCATTAAAAACTTTCCCCTGAACACTCTCAAAATCGATCGGACCTTTATTGAGAAAATTGAAAGCAACGCGATTGATGCTGCGATTGTTAATAGTATCGTCAGCCTGGGGCAAGGTTTAAACCTGCGGGTGGTTGCCGAAGGCGTGGAAACCTTCCAACAGTTGGAAACGTTGCGTTCTTTGACGGTTTCTCCAAACGCAGAGACATTTCCTCAAGAAATACAAGGTTACTTTATTAGCGAACCCCTTTCTGCTGATAAGGCTGTCGAGTTTCTGAAGGGCAGCAATTCTGAAACCGGTTTCTTTTGTTGGCAAGTTGCCTCTGCCGATGAGAATCAGCATGATACGGTTTTCCTTCAACGACTCCCGTTAAATCAAAGATTATAACGGGAGATTGAGTCTACCAATAGGCTCCTAAATAGTTGAATAGCGCATAGAGCCTAACTCTGGTA
>PXPI01000118.1 GCA_003021905.1 Cyanobacteria bacterium SW_9_44_58
GTCATTTTAATAGCGAATCGTTGCATCTATTTCAAGTTTGACCCTTGTTATCAACGATCGCGCCTCTTCTTTATATTTTCTTTAGGAACAGTCTCTGAACAACAGGGGAATAACTGGGTTTGATCAAGAAAAAATCTGATTCAAAAATAGCAATCCAGTGCTACGACTGTTGGTCAATTCCTATCTGACATATTCTGAAGTTGGCTTACCGAACTTTTTGTTCAACCCGTCCATTGGCATAGGTTGTAGAGGTTTTTGGCTGAGGTTTCTCGCCATAAGTGGAATAGAACAGAAAACCGATAAAGAAAGCCCCGCCAATCACATTGCCAATCGTTACGGGCAAAAAATTCCAGAAGACCATCTCTGTTCCAGAAATGGGAGCTCCTAACATCATACCGGTTAAAATGAAGAACATATTGACAACAATATGCTCCATGCCGAGGGCAACAAAGGTCATAATAGGCAGCCAACACGTTAATACCTTACCAGGAACAGATTGACTAACAATTCCTAGCATTACTCCTAGGCAAACCAATAAATTACAGATAATCCCGCGTACAATCATCAGCAGAAACCCGCTAGCCCCCATTTCACTCACACCAACAGTTCGAGTTTCTGCAATCGACATAATTTTTTGGGCAACTGCATTCGGCTCAATTGTAAACGCATCGGTCAAGGAAAAACTCATGGCAAGTCCGGCAACCAGGCAACCTAAAAAATTGCCCAGATAAACCCAAAGCCAGTTTCTAATAATTAGTCTCCATCGAGTTAGGCCTGATAATTTAGCTGTTGCCATCAAAGCAAAGTTGCCGGTAACAAGTTCCAATCCAAACAGAATAATAAGAACAAATGCCCAAGGAAAAATAAGCGCAGCAACAATGGGGAGTCCAGTTTGAGTTGCAACTGTCATGGCGAGACTAGTTGCAATCCCCAATAGAAGTCCTGAATAAAATCCCCGAATCAAAAGATTTTTGACCGAAAGGCGAGTCTTAAACTCCCCTGCTTGAGCCATTTTTGAAATGACTTCAGTTGGCGATGTATAATCCATATCTATAATCCCCCTTTAATTTGTGTTGACTAAATCCAATCCTCTGGCATACTCTTAGGTACTAATCCGGCAAAATTTTCTGAGAGTGTGCCTTTTTGTAAACTTAGAAAATTGGTTTCAAATGGTGAGACTGTTGAGGATCCATTCACCATTTTTTATAAGGTAGAAACTTACCTTCCATAATCATTTTGACGCGATCGCCTTTGGGATCTTCCACTTTTTCCACATCAAACGTAAAATCAATGGCACTCATAATGCCATCTCCAAATTTTTCGTGAACCACACTTTTGACAGGCATGCCATACACTTGCATAATTTCATAGAAGCGATACAGTAGCGGATCAGTGGGAATCTGAGGATCTAAAGAGCCTTTTACAGGAGGGTCTGTTAAATGTTCGGCCAACTCAGATCCTAATCCTAAAGCCGAAAGAATTTTTTTAGCCTCTTCCTCATCGGCACTGGCTTGACGATAAATGACTGCTGCAATCCAAACTTCATCACGTCCCACTGCTTTTTCCAGGTCAGCAAATGTCATGCCTTTATCTTTTTTAGCAGTCAAAAGCTTACTGGTAATTTCAGGAAATTCTTTCATTAGATACCTCTTTGCGTTTTATTTTTTGGGCTAGTTTGTATGTTTTTGTGTTTCTAAATACACTTATTAAGCTAACTTAACTTTTTTAAGTTTTACTGTATAACTGACTACGATTTTGGCAAATTGTGTATTTAAAGATGACTCACAAAGGATTAAGGAAATTACCATACCACTTGGTTAACCCAACTAAATAGAAAATCCTGTCTTAACAAAATAATTGCTTTTCAGAACCATCTGGAAAACAGCCAGAAGCAACTATAAAAAGTAATATCAATAACAATAGCAAGGATAACTAATTTGATAATGCCAACATCAATTTGGATTTTATTCTTGCTTGATTGATCAAAATTTTGCATTGATTGGTCAATGTTCTGCATATTTTAAACCTAATTCAACATCCTATCTAAATGATAAAAAATAATGAATGCAAAATTAAGTATAAAAATCAACAAAAAATATTAATTAAATATTAATTTTATCAAAATTATTTTGATGATTCGATTAGATACTTTCTGTTTATTTTATCTCATTGTTAGTGTCAAAATGTAACTTAAGATACAAATAAAAAGTATCTAGTGCAGTTACTGCATCAAATTTTTGCAAATAAGACAGAAAAGCTACTTTAAACTTATATAAAGTCGCTTCGGGATGAGAACTTTTGCCGAAAGTGATAGGATAGCAATTTTTTTAATGTAAAAATTTAAGAAGTTGGCGAAAAGCGAGGTTACATATAATATGGGTGAACGTTTTTTCTGAGAGGAAATAAGGATTAAGGAGATGGAACTTGGTAAACTTAACGCAATGGTGGAACGGGCTTTAGTCGATGGAGAACTCTCTCGCCGTGAACGAGATGAGATAATGGAGGCAATCTACTCCAAGAAACCAATTACACGAGAGGAGTGTGAATTAATGCGGGTGTTACAACGAAAAATATGGACAGCGGAGATCAAAATCCAAGATTAACCCAACTTCTGCAACAAGTACGTGTTTTAGATCCAGTCTCGGAAACAGAACAAATTGCCGATGTCTTGATTGAAAATAACCAAATTCGTGAAATTGCTCCTCACATTAGCGATTATCCCCCTCACACTCAAATTAAAGAGACACAGGGGTTAATTTTTGCCCCAGGATTAGTGGATCTCTACAGCCATAGCGGTGAACCGGGCTTTGAAGACAGAGAAACTCTCGTTTCCCTAGGAAAAGCAGCACTAGCTGGGGGATTTACCCGAGTCGGCATTCTTCCCGATACCGAACCGCCATTAGATACCCCAAGCGATTTGCAATGGTTCAAAACCGTTGCCTCTCCTGAAACCCCTCAGTTTTATCTGTGGGGTTGTTTAACGTTAGGGGGCAAGGGAGACAGCATGACGGAATTGGGAGAATTAGCCCAGGCTGGGATTATTGGGTTTAGCGATGGGGTCCCCTTGGCCGATTTAGGATTGCTGCGGCGCGTGTTGGAGTATGTGCAACCCTTGGAAAAACCCGTTGCGTTATCGGTACACGATCGCGCCCTAGGTCGCCATGGGGTAATGCGGGAAGGCAAACTCTCCTTGCGAACGGGTTTACCCGGGGAACCCGCTTGTGCTGAAACCAGCGCCCTGGCCGCAATTTTGGAAGTAGCGGCATGTACAGAAACTCCTGTTCATATCATGCGCGTTTCCACTGCCCGCAGTGTGGCCTTAATTGCCGATGCCAAAGCTAGAGGCGTTCCCGTGACTGCCAGTACGACTTGGATGCATTTGCTGTTGAATACCACAGCAATGACAACCTATAATCCCAATTTGAATATTCATCCCCCCCTCGGCGATCGCGCTGACCAAAGAGCCCTGATTGAAGGGGTTAAATCAGGTGTTATTGATGCCATTGCGGTTGATCATACCCCCTATACCTATGAAGAAAAAACCGTGGCCTTTGCCGAAGCCCCGCCTGGGGTAATTGGGTTGGAATTGGCATTGCCCCTATTATGGCAAACCTTTGTAGAAACCGGAGAATGGACGGCTTTAGAATTGTGGAATGCGCTGAGTGCATCGCCCCAGCGTTGTCTCCAGCAACCCCCCTTGCGCTGTGCTATCGGCGAACCCACAGAGGCCATTTTATTTGATCCCAAAACCGCTTGGACTGTCTCCCAAAATCATCTAAAATCTCTGAGTGCCAATACCCCTTGGTTCGGGAAACAATTAACCGGTCAAGTGGTAGCAACCTTCCTGAATGACCGATAATTATTTCATTAGGGTATCAAGCACCCTCTTTTAGGAGGTAGCGTGAAATTTCATGTTAGAATTTATTGCGAGGTGCGAAAATCCTCATTAAAAACGTTAGCTCTTTAGCGAGAGTACTAGTAAAACCAATTAAATATTCAATTGATGCTGTATCGTGGGGCGCACGAGAACAGGGTAATCTGCGCTTGTGGGAGACTCCTCCCTCTGGGGATGAAAGAACGAGATTCTGGATTCTTAAAGGAGGGTCGATGAACCAAGAATCCCCTGACTCCTAGAAGGCGGAGCGTCAAGCAAAGCAATCAAAAGTATAGTGGAAATCTTTCGTTCAATTTGGAAACCAATTTGGGAAAATCTCAAAGCGATCGCGATCGCGCTGCTAATCGCCTTTTTCATCCGAGCTTTTATTGCCGAACCCCGGTATATTCCCTCGGATTCTATGTTACCCACCTTAGAAATCGGCGATCGCATTGTGGTGGAAAAAGTGTCTTATTATTTCCACTCTCCTAATCCCAAAGATATTGTTGTTTTTAAGCCCCCCAATTTATTGCAAAATTTTGGCTATGATGCGGATCAAGCCTTTATTAAACGCGTCATTGCCGATTCCCAACAAACCATTGATGTTCGCAATGGGGAAGTTTATATTAATGGTGAAAAAATTCGGGAACCTTATATTAAAGAACCTCCCAATTATGAATTATCTGCCACTACCGTTCCTGAAAAGAAACTCTTTGTTTTAGGAGATAACCGAAACAATAGCAATGACTCTCATGTTTGGGGATTTTTACCGGAAAAACAAGTCATTGGCCGCGCTGCATTTCGGTTTTGGCCTCCGGATCGCATCGGACTGATTAAAGACAATTGAACAAAAGCTTGCTAAGGCAGTGACACCGAATTAACTGTCCGTGGGGGAGTTTAGGAACTATTAACCTCAAAATCAAGACATAATATTTTGTAGTTGTTTATGGATTCAGCGAAAAGTATTATGTTACGCTCTTTGACTTATAGTTTATCGGCATTTGCTGTAGTAATGGGCAGTTGGCATTCCCCAGTTAATGCCAACCCCTTATCATCACTGCCCTGGAACATTAACCAAGAAAACGATCGCAGTACCCTAGTTGCTCAGGAAAATGTTCCCGAAATTACCGTTGATACAGTTCCTGCAGATGGAAATGGAACTGATTCCTCCGGACAATCCGATGTGGTTGTGGATGAAAACGCCTCTAATACAAATCCCACTCCCAGCGCCAATGGCCGTCGGTTTACTTGTGAACAAAACAACGGGCAGTATACGGTCATGTATAATCCGCAAAATCAATCCAATCGAAGTTATCCTTGGGCCATTCCGCAGCAAATGGGGGGAGACTGGTCGGCGCAAAAACGCTGTGAAGCCATTAGTCAACGCTTAGAAAGCTATCGTCCTGATGGTTTATTAGAATTGCAAACTAGTGTGAAAAACGGGGAAAATATTGTTTGCGCCACCACCAAAGCTAATTCCCGTTGCCGCATTGTATTTACCGTTCCCCACGGCCAAGATCCGGTTACAACGCGCGATCGCGTCTTTGAAAACCTTGCCCAAGCCAATCAAGGGCAACAAACACAAGGGGTAACCACCTTTACTAATCGTTCCGGTTTACGGGAGTTGCTGGGAGGAGGTAGATCCGCTTCTCGCCAAAAGGATGAGAGTATTAATCTTCGTCCTTTCCTCGCCCCTTCTGATGGCGGCACGGGAACTCAACTCCGTTCCAACGGTTCTTCTTCTTCTGGTTCTTCTGGTCTCAACCCTGATTGGTTCCGTTAAACTCCCCTTCAGCGAGGACATCTCTCTTTAAGAGTAGAGAATTTCGGGAATGCCCTCCCGAGATTCAAAAGGGAGGATATCTTCCCCCTCTTTATTTCCCTGCTTAAGCGAACCAGCGTTTTCTTGCAACTGTAAGTATTGACCGGTTCCCCGCCCTAATGTGCTATTTTTAGGGCATTATCTACTGTATTTTAAATGTAATCGAGAACAGGAATGGCTTACGAAAAAGAAGTTGAAGTTGGCGTAGAAGCGGTACTCAGTGCTGCCAAATTATGTCAATCGGTGCGGGCGAATATTCCCGATAGTATCGAAAAAGAAGACCGTTCTCCAGTGACGATCGCGGATTTTGGATCTCAGGCGGTTATTTGCCGCGCTTTAGCCCAAGCCTTTCCCAACGATCCGGTTGTGGGGGAAGAAGATGCCGCCGCCCTGCGTTCTTCCAAGATGTCGGAACAGTTAACCCAGGTAACAGAATATGTGAAGCAACAAATTCCTTCTGTCAGTACCGATGATGTAACGCAGTGGATTGATCACGGAAATGGGGAAGCCAGTGGCCGATTTTGGACTTTAGATCCCATTGATGGGACTAAAGGCTTTTTAAGAGGGGATCAGTACGCGATCGCGCTTGCTTTATTGGAAGAAGGGGACGTGAAAGTTGCGATTTTAGGCTGTCCGGCGCTTTCTCTCGATTTAGCCCCGCCATTGGATGAACAGGGATTGTTATTTATTGCCGTGCGCGGTGAAGGAACTCGGGTTCGTTCCCTAAGTAAAGATGATTATAATGCTGTTCGGGTCGCTGCCCCCGATGATGACGAACATCTGCGCTTTGTCGAGAGTGTGGAAGCTGCCCACGGCGATCAAAGTCTGCAAAACGCGATCGCGAAGAAAGCCGGAATTAAAAGCGATTCCCTGCGCATGGATAGTCAAGCCAAATATGGGGCAGTAGCTTCTGGGGCAGCCGCCCTTTATTTAAGATTGCCTTCTCCCAAAAAACCCGATTATCGAGAAAACATCTGGGATCATGCAGCTGGCGTGATTGTTGTGGAAGAAGCTGGGGGGCGTACCAGTGATATGTATGGCAAACCCCTTGACTTTTCAGTTGGGGAAAAACTCTTCCAAAACCAGGGCGTTGTCGTGAGTAATGGGTCGCTTCATGAAGCGGTTTTGGCTGCTTTGAATGAGCCTTCTTGAGAGGAATGGGATTGATCATGTTGCAACTCGGTTGACATCTTTTTGTGTCATTTGATCGACGTTTCTGCCAAGAGTACGGTATCAGTTAAGTTAGAATGTTTAGATCAATATAAATTAATGACACAACTCTCTCAAAACGGCTCACAGTTATCGGATCAGGTCAATACAATTTTAAACTTGTTGCGACAAGAAACAGAGCTTAATCCGACACTGAATCCTTCCGATGTTGAAGCTGATTTAAAGAAAGTCATTGCCCCGAAATTTTATATCGTGTTTGCGGGTGCCTTTAGTGCCGGGAAGTCCATGTTAATCAATGCCCTATTGCGACGAGAACTATTATATACTGCAGAAGGACACGCCACTGGCACTGAATGTTCCATTGAGTACGCCGAAGCAGATGAAGAACAAGTAATTATCACATTTCTCTCGCAAACGGAGATTCTAGAACAAACTGAGGTTCTTTGTTCTCGTTTGCAGTTAGATCCCCTGACCGATCTTGATGATACAGATGCGATTCAATCTTTGCAACAAGCCTGTCGCAATATCATCGAGCAAGAAGGGGGAGAAGGACGTTCCGATCGCGCTAAACAAGCCAAAGCCCTATCTTTATTATTAGCAGGATATCAAAAAAATCAAGAACGCATTGGGGTCAAGGAAAATAACACCTATTCCATGGGAGAGTTTAATTTTTACAACCTAACAGAAGCAGCCAGTTATGCCCGTCGCGGCAGTAATAGTGCTGTTTTAAAACGGTTGGATTATTATTGCCATCATCCGTTATTAGCTGATGGGAATGTCATCATCGATACTCCTGGAATTGATGCACCAGTAGAACGCGACCGCGCCCTAACTTACGAAAAAATTAAAGACCCTGATACCTCTGCTATTGTCTGTGTTTTGAAACCGGCATCGGCAGGAGAAATGACAACAGAAGAAACCGAACTTTTAGAGTTAATTCAAAATAATCCTGGGGTGCGCGATCGGGTTTTTTATGTGTTTAATCGGATTGACGAAACTTGGTATAATGGGCAATTGCGCCAACGGTTAGAACAATTGATTTCTGAACAATTTTGGGACAGCGATCGCGTTTATCAAACCAGTGCTTTGTTAGGTTTTTATGGGAGTCAAATTTAACAAACCAGTGAGCGCGATCGATTTGGTTTAGACTCCATTTTCTCAGAAGGAGTGAGAACGTTAGGTGGCGAAGAAGACACCCCGCAATTTGTTAGCGAATTCAACAATTATTGTGCCAATTCCGGGAAGCTATCCAATACAAGTTTCCGGGTTTCCCTACACAGTTATGAAACCCCAAATCAAAACTATGTTCGCATTTTAAGTGAATGGGGAAACTCCTTAATCAACCAACTTATACAAGATAGCGGCATCGAAGATTTCAGCACAGCAATTACCCGCTACTTAACCGAAGAAAAACGCCCCCAACTTTTTATTACCCTTGCTAAAGACTTAGAAGAAATTTGCATTCCATTAGCCGAACATTGGCAAGCGGTTTATCGCGACTTAATGAGTCAACCCCAAGAAATTGAGTCGATGAAAACGCAGGAATTGCAACAACTGAATCAGCAATTAAAACAAGTGGGGGAAGAATTTCAAACGCACCTTTCCCAAGAAGTGAATCAAGTGATTGTGAATGGCGACAATGCTTTTGAAGCAGACTTTAATCAGTTACAAGCGAGAATGGTGACTCGTCTGGATGAATTATTGCAAACCTTTTCCGTACGTGATGCCTATAGCCGCGCTACACAGACACATCCTAATAATTCCACAGCACCACTGATTGCTGTCTTGGTAGAGGCGTTGTATTATTTGGCTAATGAGTTGGAAAAAGTGTTAGAAGAAAGTGCAACCTTAATCATCGAGAACTACTTTCAACAATTGCAGGAAAAACTGCGTCATCAAGATTATTATCGTCGGCTTTATCGGTTGCTGGGAGATGACAGCGGCATTGAAAACCAACTGGAAACCGTCAAAAATACCTTAATCATTGCCATGAAAAACGCAGCGCATACAGAATGCGATCGCTACGTGCGAGAAAGTCCTCGTTTTTATGATGAAGGAACATTTTCCATTTATCAATTCCGCCAAACCCTACAACAAACCTCTCAAAGTTATGATGCTGAAAGTATGGTTAAAGCGGAACCTTCCATTCGTCAATTATTAAAGCTAGACTTTGAACCCAAAGTTGATCAAACCATTCGCAGCAATTTCCGCCAAATCATCAACAATAGTTTGAAAAAGAATCTCTTACCGATGGCAAATCAACAAGCAGAAGCCATCTTAAAGCAATATGAAAAAGCCCGCAGCAATTTAGAACAAACTTTGGAACAAGAAGCAGAAGCACGCCTTGCAAAAAATCAACAGTTACAATCAGAAACAGTGGAAAAAGTGAATCAGTATAATGAGGCAGTGCAGGGGATTAATTGCTGTTTACAACAATTAGAGTTGTATGAACATCAGCTAAACGAAATTAACTTACCGCAATAATTAAATCATCCTAGGGTGGGTCACTTGCCCACCTTAGATTGGAATTTCATGGCTAAAAAACACTAACTGAGGAAATTATTATGAATGACTATAACTTTCTTGATAACAAAAATGTCGTATATTTTCAGTCTGATCGGTTTGATTTTGACCAAACGATGAAGATAGAACAAATTAAACAAAAAATTACCCAATGGATTACTCAGTACTTTAAGGGTGGTAGACAAATATTTCCTTATTTTATTGATAATTGTGAGGTTTTGCAACAAGATAGTAAGGGTTGGAAAAAGGGAAAAATTAGGATCTGTTTTGAGTTTATTCCCAATGAAGAGGAAACAGCAGAAAAAGAAACTAAATCTAATCAGGGAACGCTAGACGTAATTGATTGAAGGAGGTTCTACTAATGGAAGAACAGGAACAGTATAGAAAAATTGAATGGGAAGAAGATGATGTAATTGCATTCTCTCAAGCGGACATAAAAAATTCTGGTTTTATTTTGGAAAGTTTAGAAGAATCAATTCAATATGATCGTTGGGGACAAAATTTAACTCAGAATCTTTCTAGCAATTTAAATATTGATGGTAGAAAAATTGTACCAGGTAACGGTAACAATTCTGATCGTTTTACTCAATGGTTTGACGAAGGAATAGATTGTAAAATAATGCGAGCTTATGATGCTAAAGGTTGGCGTAACGGCAAAATTCGCGTCAAACTCAACATTGAATTTGAACTTTGGGAAGAAAAGGAAGATGAATCAGAGTCTCCCTTAGATAATTTTCGAGAAAATCAATAATAGAAGGCACTTAAAATGAATAACAATCCAGAAAAATTAAATGGCGATGAAGTTATTGCAACATATTACGAGGACGAACAGAATTTAATTCCACACAAAACTTTTAAAGCGGAGCAGTTTTTAGAAGCAGTAAGAGAAGTTTTATTCACTACAAGAAAAGAAAGAGAATTACTAACTCGTTATGAATGGGGAAGTGAAGGAATCGCTTGTGAAGTACTATCTCCTAATAAAAATTGGCGTCAAGGTAAAGTAAGAGTTAAAGTAGAGCTTGAGTTTTTACCCGATGAAGCTGAAAAGCCTTACCATAATACTGAATCTCCTTTAGATGATGTAAGAAACGGTAGTAGTTAATAAGCTAACTATAAATTAAAAATGAGTCACGATTCCAAAAAATTGAAGCAAGATGATGTTGTTTTCTTTGAAGACGAAAATCAAACATTGTTCACAAAAACATTTAAAGTTAGTGATTTTTATGATTGGCTATGTCGAATTTTTTATGATTCTATTGTGGGTAGCAAAGAAAAAAAAGAAAATTTTGTTGGAGAAGGAACCGATTGCCATATTTTACAACCGGGTCAAAATTGGAAAAAGGGAAAAATTCGGATCGCGATCGAGTTTATCCCTGATGAAAGCGAATCACCATTAGATGATGTTCGTCAAGACAACAGCAATCATGAAGAATAAGTATGTCCAAAAAGCGCGATCGCGCATTCCAATTCCCCCAGAAGTAAAAAACCATGTCTTTCAACGCAACAACTATCAATGTCAAAGTTGCGGAAAAACAAAACAGGAAACGGCGTTAGAGATTGACCATATTATTCCTATTGCCAGTGGCGGTTCCAACGATATTAGTAATCTACAAACGTTGTGTCGTACTTGCAATAAACGGAAAAAACATCATTTCGATCCACGCTTTCGTCGTCACTTTGATTAACCCATAGACCTTACTGTTTCTGAGTTGCTTGAAAAGTTGATGCCAATGGTTATTTTTTCTTTTTTTTGTGGAAACCTAGAACAATCAACAAAGCTAAAACCGGCTTTCATGACTGTTTCTATTAATTGCTAGAAATGAGCATAATGAATCTCAGTTAACTTTAATACAAACCATCGATCTCTTTAGCAATATTGAGAATGTTTTTTATGATAAAGATATTATATGAAATTGATTAATTCATACTACACATGAGGAATCTCTTCTCCTTGTCTCCTTTTCCCCTTGTCTCCCACCTTTGGCCAAGCAATCTGTAGCAAAAATTTAGATATTTCATATTAGATCCGTTATTTTTTCAGAACTCTCCTAACTAGAAAATGATTATTCATAATAACAATTGAATCCAATTCAATCCAGTAAAAACTTAGGAAAGCGTCTTGAATTCTTCCTAGACTCTCCTTGCCAAAAGAGGCGTACGATGGCAATCAACACTTCTCAGGATAGAAATTAAGCGGGGTCAAAATTTGTTAAGTTGTATCGTATGGCACAATCACGTTTGCAAAAACTCATTTCTTATTTGCGCCCCCACCGAAAACGAATGCTGATGGGCATTGGGGCTTTATTAGCTGTTAATTTGCTAAGCGCCTATATCCCAATTTTGATTCGGGATAGCGTTGACAACTCTTTTGAAAGCAATCGCTTTTGGTATTACGTTGTTGGAATTATTGTCCTGGCCTCAATCATGTGGGGAATTCGGATGCTCTCTCGCATCTGGATTTTTGGCGTCGGGCGTCGGGTAGAATACGACCTCAAACAAAATATTTTTGAGCATTTACTGCGCCTGGAACCAGCTTATTTTGCCCTCAATACTTCAGGGGATCTCATTAACCGGGCAACCAGCGATGTCGATAATATTCGCCGTTTGGTAGGATTTGCGGTGCTGAGTGTAGTGAATACGGTGTTTGCCTATGCCATTACGTTGCCGTTTATGTTTTCCATCGATGTTAAGTTAACCTTACTCGCGATCGCGCCCTATCCTTTCATTTTAATAACGGTGCAGCTGTGCAGTAAAAATCTTGGCCGCCAACAGCAGGAAGTGCAAGAAAATCTTTCTGATCTCAGCGATTTGATTCAAGAAGATATGAGCGGCATGTCGCTGATTAAAATTTATGCCCAAGAGGAGAACGAACGAGCTATCTTTCGGGATAAAAATCAAACGTTGTTGCGATCCAATCTGAAACTTGCCCGCACTCGCAACCTTTTATTCCCGATTATTGAAGCCTTTGCTGCCTTGAGTTTACTCCTTTTATTGGGAATTGGTTCTAGGGGATTGAGTGCCGACAATGTTACCAATGGGGATTTTGTTGCTTTGATTATTTATGCCCAACGGCTTGTTTTCCCCATTACTCTTCTTGGATTTACAATTACTGCCTACCAACGGGGCGCTATTAGTGTCGATCGCGTGGAAGCCATTTTTAGGTCAAAACCGAAAATTCAAGACCATTCCCAGGCCATCTCCCTTCCTGGGGAAACCGTTAAAGGATATCTCGAAGCACGAGGACTCACTTATACCTATCCTGGTTCCGAGGAGCCTGCCCTCAATAATGTCAACTTTAGCATTGAACCCGGAGAATTAGTAGCAGTGGTGGGATCGATTGGGTCGGGAAAATCCACTTTGGCAAATGTCATTCCCCGTTTACTAGATGTTCCTGAAGGACAGATGTTTTTAGACGGGCATGATATTACTAAGATTAAGTTATCGGATTTACGGGGCGCGATCGCGTATGTTCCCCAAGATAGCTTTTTATTCAGCACCACTGTTGCCAACAACATTGCTTATGGCGATCCCTATGCTGATTACTCAGTTATTGAATCCTCAGCGAAAGGATCGCAAATTCACCCGGAAATTATGAATTTTCCCAACCAATATGAGACGATTGTGGGAGAACGGGGCATTACCCTTTCCGGGGGACAACGTCAGCGCACTTCCCTTGCTAGGGCGTTATTGGTGGATACACCCGTGTTAATTCTCGATGATGCGCTTTCTAGTGTGGATAATCGCACGGCAACGGAAATTTTAAGCAATTTGTCGGCAGGCGTTGAGGGCAAAACAGTAATTTTTATTACCCATCAACTCTCCGCCGCTGCCAAAGCGGATCGCTTATTCGTGATGGATCAAGGCAAAATTGTCCAAATCGGAACTCATGAGGAGTTACTGCAGCAGGAAGGTTTATATCGCTCGTTGTGGCAACAACATCAACTGGAAGAAGCGTTGCAATAATTCAATAATCCTCCTTAAACCTTAATTATTAATAATTACTATGATGTTTTCAGTTTGAAAATTATTAAGCGATATTGGATAAGGGAAAAAAGGAGGAAGTTTTATTGCTATCAAAATAAACTAATATTATCAATTTATGCAGGAGAAAACATCAAGGCTTAATCGCACCTCTATTTCCATTCTAATTATCATTGGGATTTGGTTAGCCGGTGTTATTGTCGATCGCGCTTGGTTTGTTCTCGATAATAGTGTTCCGGCATGGGATCAAGCCGATTATTTAAATGGGGCAATGAATTATTGGCGTGCCCTCCAAAATCCAGAGTGGTTCAATGGGAATTGGTGGCACCAATTGTGGTTATTATCATCAAAAATTCCCCCTGGCACTTATATTTTAACCGCACCTTTTTTGCAAGTTTTTGGAACCAATGCTGATGCAGCTACTGCGATTTTAAGTGTTTTTAGTGCTGTTTTACTTTTCTCAATTTATGGGTTAGGGGTACAATTATTTAATCCCAAAGTAGGGATCATTGCTGCGGGTTTCTGTCAGATTTTACCAGGGTTATATCGCTATCGTACTGAATTTGTTTTAGATTATCCGGTAACAGCAATTGTCGCTTTAAATTTCTTTTGTTTAACACTATGGAAACAATCGGCTTGCGATGTCAATAACCCCTCTCGTCGCAGTTGGTTATGGACAATTCTTACGGGAATTGCTTTCGGCGTCGCGTTAATGATTAAACAAACCGTTGTTTTATTTCTCCTTTTGCCCATTTTACTGTTAATCGGAATAACAATTCGGCAACGGAAGTGGCAAAATATTGTTCAAATCTTGTTAGGATTTCTTACATCATTATTGATATTTTTTCCTTGGTATTGTACCAACTGGCTGCTGATTTTAACCTCTGGAAAACGGGTAACGGTTGATTCGGCAATTGCAGAAGGAGATCCGGCTTTAACGACAATTGATGCTTGGCTTTACTATGGAAAAATTCTTCCTTATTTATTATCTTGGCCGTTATTAATTATTCCCATTGTTGGCTGTTTAATTTATGGAACTCAATGGCTAGCCAAACAGAATCGCTTTAATGAAGAAGAAGGAAAAACCATTTGTTGGTTGAGTGTTTTTCTAGTTGGCAGCTATCTCCTCAATTCTTTAAATTTGAATAAAGATGCCCGCTATATTTTACCTTTATTGCCGATTCTTTCATTAATCCTAGCCCAAGGTTTACTGTTATGGCAACGCAAGTGGCAACCTTATATTCTAGCAAGCAGTTTGGGATTAGGAATTATTTTAATGACCTTAAATTTGTTTCCCTTAAAAGGAGAGATAATTGCGCAATTTTTTAGTCCTAAGATGCAACATCATCCTGTAATGAGAAACGATTATCCTCATGAAGACGTAATTGCTGAAATCGTTGACACTTCCCCCTATTTAAGAACAACATTAGGCGTTCTCCCTTCTACGCCAACCATTAATCAACATAACTTTTCCTTTTATGGGGCAAAAGCCAATTTTCAAGTCTATGGGCGGCAAGTGGGAGTAAAAGAAAGCAATATTAAACAAGATACGCGATCGCTGTCTTGGTTTCTCACAAAAACAGGAAAACAAGGATCAGTTCCGAATGCGCAACAGTTGATTACCCAACGAGTGGAAAATCATGATCAATTTCGTGTCAAAAATCAGTGGCCATTACCGGACAAAAGTTTTCTTAAACTGCATCGCCGTCAAAATGAAACGGTTAATGTTTCCACCATTAGCAATCAACCTTCAAACATTCAATTAACAAATTTAGAACTTCCCAAAACGATTCCCCCCGGTGTTTCCATTCCGGTTCATTATACTTGGGAGGGATCTTGGGAAGAACTGCAACAAGGGGTAGTGCTTTTAACCTGGCAGGGAGAAAACGATTTTTGGCTGCATGATCATGGCATTGCCATGGGGCGTTTAACTACCAATTTACCGACTAACAGCGGGTTTCAAGTGAAAGAAAATACAGCCATGTTCCCCCCTCCCAATACTGCTGAAGGCAACTATACGCTTCAGGCAAGATATATTAATCGAGAAACAGGAGAAAGTTATCCCATTGCCGCCCCTTCCCTCTCAGTGACAGTGGATGCGACAGCCGCTTCTCCCGATGCGCCGGAATTGGATTTAGTTACACAATTGCGTCGCGCTGCGGTGAAACTGCCTCAAGGAGAAGATGCTTTAGAGGGCATTTTTGCCGAAATTGGACAAATTAATCAATACGATCCCATCCAAGATTATTTAAAACAAGCAGAAACCGCCTTAAAATACCGTTTACAGCATCAAGAAACTCGGTTAGACTGGTTATATTCCCTTGCCCTTTCCGAGGTGTTACAGCGTGATGTTGAAGGCGCGATCGCGCAGTTTAAAGAAATTGCTCAACTTGATTTTCAAAATCCCTATGCCTATGCTTATCTTGCCTTTGTCTATCTCTACAGCTGGCAACCCTCCTCAGCAGAAGCCGTTTTAAATACGGCACTGAATCTTAATCCCAACCTGGACATTCTACATACCTTGGATGGTGTCGCAGCCCTAATGCAAGGTCATCTCATTCAAGCCTATCAACAATTGATCCAAAACCAGAATTGACAATTCCAGCACATCAAAAATAAAGTAAACGTATTCTATAAAAAAAATGTCCGATCTTTACGTTTCTTGGCCAAAATACCATCAAACCATTGAACAACTGGCAATTCACATCGATCAATCGGGTTGGAAGTTTAATCAAATTGTGTGTATTGCTAAAGGAGGATTGCGCGTCGGAGACATTCTTTCTCGAATCTTTGAACAGCCACTGGCCATTCTTTCCGCTTCTTCCTATGGTGGCAAAAACAATCAAACCCGAGGAGAAATTCAACTCTCCCAATGTCTTTCCATGACTACGTCTCAGTTAGGAAATCAAGTGTTGTTAGTGGATGATTTGGTGGATTCGGGAACTAGCTTAAAAGCGAGTTTAGAGTGGTTAAAACAACATTATCGGCATAACATGACAGACATTCGCACTGCTGTGCTTTGGTGGAAACAATGTTCTGTCATGATCCCCGATTACTATGTTCATTATCTGGAAAACAATCCTTGGATCCACCAGCCGTTTGAAAACTATGAACGGA
This sequence comes from Cyanobacteria bacterium SW_9_44_58, assembly GCA_003021905.1. Lineage (GTDB taxonomy): Bacteria > Cyanobacteriota > Cyanobacteriia > Cyanobacteriales > Rubidibacteraceae > Halothece. Next base: position 16,488 of record PXPI01000118.1, read on the forward strand.
TGAGTATTGCCCAATTAAGGACCTCGGACCCTCTTTCAGCCAATCCCACTTAAGATCAAAAGATTCCCAATGTTGCAGTTGGGTTTCCGAGTGTGCAGCTGAGGGCCCATTAAATCTAGCAATAATTAACCTTTTCTCGCTGGCGATCAACTTCTCTCATTACTTCTAGCGCCTGATTCCATTTATAAAGCCGTTCTTCCCTATCACGCTTTAGTTCGTGGATCAAGGAATTCAGTTCTTTTTTAGCAAATGCTTGATAGTGATTTGTTATGCTTAACATTGTTTTATGGGAAGGAATATTAACTGTCAAGGTACCTCTAACTTATCGAGATTTACTAGCAGTGAAATCCCATAAAACTAATGAAAAACTAATCAATTTCTAATATTTTTTTAACTAGCCTTGCCGATGGCGCCCATAGAAAAGAGGCGACAATACCGCAGTATGCCGCCGTTGCGATTATTGCCAAATAGACTATTCCGCCACTTTGACGAGTTCAATATCAAACGTCAAATTTTGTCCTGCTAGCGGATGATTGGCATCCAGCGTTACTTTAGAATCGGCAACTTCTGTTACCACCACTGGAATTTGTTGACCACTGGGGTGCTGAACTTGTAACTGTTGACCCGTTTCTACCTCAATATCCTCAGGAATCTGTTCCCGGTCCACTTCTAACACCATTTCCTGACGATGGGGACCATAGGCTTCTTCTGAGGGGATTTCTGCCGTTTTTGACTCTCCTTCCGTCATGCCAATTACGGCTTGTTCAAACCCAGGAATAATTTGACCTTCCCCAATAGAAAATTCTAAAGGTTCACGGCCCTCCGAGGAATCAAATACAGTGCCATCTGCTAATTTTCCAGTGTAGTGAACTTGAACGGTATTGCCCGATTGAGCTTGTTGTGCTTCTACCATATTACTCCTTAGTAATAGAATTCTACTTTTTATTTCTACGATTCCGAAATCGACGACGCTCTCGGTGTCGACTGATTTCTTTACGTTTACGCTTTTCAGCAGGGGTTTCAAAATGCCGATTTTTCTTCATATCGGCAAAGATTCCCGCTTGAGAAACTTTACGTTTAAAGCGACGTAAGGCTGACTCTATCTGTTCATTATTATTGAGAACTACTTTGGTCATCCAATTTTTTACCTAATTTGAAGATTTGAGAGAACGATCGCGCTTAACCAAGACGACAGTCAAAGCATTCGTTTCTATTTAGTGGCTCTATCACCCGCATTAAGGGTTTTTTTGGATCGCGGTTCCCATGTTGACAAAGCCAAAAACGCCGCTTTTTCTTGATTAAGGGCTTTTTTGGTTTTTAGTGGAGTTGGTTTAACCCTCCTAGGTTCGGTTCTCCCACACCTACTTCCCTGGTTAATCAATGCTTATTCTGCTGTTTATGCTAACACACTGCTGAGAGTGGCAAACAGCGTTGAGCATGATTCCAACTCCCTAGCTTAAACACTTTAGGGAAACTTTGACAAAATTTTTTCCAAAATCGCCACCACTTGATCGGGTTGTTCCACCATCGACATATGGCCGCAGTTGGGAATTTCAATCACATTTTGTCCTCGACATTGAAATAGGGAATGGAAACTCGCCAGATGTCCCACATACTTGGGTTCCATAATCATATCCTTTTCCCCGGCGATAAAATAGACAGGTTGCTTTAAGTTAGAGACAAGTTGCGGGAGACGATGCACTTCTGCTTCGGTGGTTGAAGCTAACAAAGACCCCACAGCAGCCATCGCATCTGCTTTGACAAAATCAATGACCCGCTGGCGCCCCCAATATCGAGGCAAAGGCTTGGCCACCATCGCCCGACTAAAAATGACATCCATCAAAGGAACATAGGGCAGCCATTGGGGGCGATACTTAATTAATTGTTGTCCTGCTTGGCGAAAGCGATCAAATTCTTCTTTGAGATAAATGCCGCCCCCAGCATTCAGGCAAATCACGCCCTTGACTCGTTCTGAACAAAATTTCGCCCCCCAAAGGGCGATACTGCCTCCCAGGGAATGACCCACTAACCAAGCCTGTTGAATATTGAGTTGTTCCAACAAGGCTTTGAGATCCTCGGCATAGCTGCTTAAACTATACTCCGTTTCCTGAGAGTCAATGGCTTGTGAGTCGCCAAATCCTCGCAAATCGTAGCAAAGACAAGGATAATGCGTTGAGAGTTTTTCCACTACCGGTTGCCAGTACTGACGACTCAGTAACCAACCGTGAATTAAAACCAGAACCGGCATCGTTGTTTGATATGCCGAAGGCAGAAAATCGTAGGCATGAGTTGCACCAGAAATATCAATTGAGGGCATAGTTGCTGATGTCAGTGGTAACCAAAGGCTGCCGCAGGCTTCTTTTATTTCCGAAGCCATGATCTGCGACTCGGAGTATAAAACTGGTGAGCCAAGGCGCGAAAAGGCAAGCAACACTCTAGTTAATTTATTTTAACTTAGTTGGGATTTGGGCTTATGTTCCTTACTCAGTTGGGAAACAATGGGATATGTTATTCTTTTTTTAAAGGGCTTTATTTCATAAGGCTCACTCTCTACTTGTAAGATTTGTACCCGATTAAAAAATACTTAATAAGCGACTCGCAGACCGCATGGCATTTTGGAAAAGTTTATTTAGCAATAGCGCAAACGCGATCGCGCCTTCATCAAACAATCCATCAGAGGAAGAGACTTTGCTAAAAACGGGTGAGAGGCAACAAGATACCAAAATTCTTTTTAGTACAACCCGCTCGATTGATCTCTATGAACTAGAGGAACTATGCGATGCTGTTGGTTGGTCCCGCCGCCCCCTTCGGAAAGTTCGGAAGGCAATGCAGCATAGTTTTTTAGTAGTATCCATGTGGGAAGAAAGAGGCGCTAGCAGACGCTTGATTGGCTTTGCAAGGGCCACTTCCGATCATGCGTTTAATGCCACAATTTGGGATGTGGTTATTCACCCGAAATTTCAAAAGCAAGGACTTGGTAAAGCACTCATGAATTACATAATTAAACGCTTGCGCCAAGAAGATATTAGCAATATCACCCTCTTTGCCGATGCGGACGTGGTTGACTTTTATAACCGCTTAGGGTTTGTCCCTGACCCGGAAGGGATTAAAGGAATGTTCTGGTATCCGGAATAAACTGGGATTTGAGAAAAAAGTCGCTTTTTAGGTAAAAAAACTACTCAATGAAGCATCAATTGTGTTATTATTTTAACTACGGGATGTAGCGCAGTTTGGTAGCGCGCCTGCTTTGGGAGCAGGATGTCGTAGGTTCAAATCCTGCCATCCCGATCTGTTCTGTTATTTGGAAAGGACTAACAGCCCTTTGGACTGTGCTGTTATCCAGCGCGAGGAACATGGTCAATTTGGGCATAACCGCTAAACACTAACGTTTTGCCTTCGGTTTGGAGACGATTGATACGCATCTTGACGCCGTCGAGATTGAAGCGATCTAAATCAATCATATTATTCAAAATATCGCTTAGTACCTCGGTGAGCTTTTTACTGGCGGCGCGATGTTGCTCGGGAATATTATCCGCTTGAAATTGCACATTTTTGAATAGAAGTCGGCGCCGCCGTTCCACTCCAAGTGTACAAGTGAGACTAACCGGAATGATGCCTGCTTTCCCTAAATCAGCATTGGCATCCAGCTGCACTTGGTTGTGGGGCAGTAAGGTAAGACTAATTTCTGTAAAGGAAACGGGTTGACCCCCAGAAAGTTCAGTTAAGGTAAAGGCAGTCAAATTCTCCAAATGTTTTCTCACTAGTTGAGCTTGGAACGCTGTATTAATATCTTCTTCGAGGAGTTTGACCTGGGCGATGGCTTGAGTGGACTGTTTGAGCTTAATTGAGCCTTTGAGGGCCGAACTGAAGTCAATGGCAACGGCATCGGTCTCAAACCACATTTCCTCAGTGCGAAACGCTTTGCGAATCACTAATCCTTTCCCGCTCATGTTGAAGCTATCAATACTCCCCTGCAATAACTTGCTAGAGGGGTGACAGCTTACCTTAACCTCTAGATCGTCACACTGACTAAATAGGTGGCGAAGAGTATTACTCGCAACGCTGTTGAGAAGATTTTCTCCCCAATCACTACCCTTATTTTGAAAACCAGCTAAGCCACCAATCATAAAAACCTCCGTTAAGAAAACTGAAATGCACAGAAACGACTAAGAACATCTGTACAACATAGGAAAGGAAAAAGTGTCTCCTTGTGCGTTCTGTCCTATCTATGGAACAGTTTGTTTAATGGGAACTCTGTCAAACCCGGTCTTTAGCGCTAACTGCTAAGCAAGTTCAATCTTGGTTTAACTGTCACAGTCCTTTCTGTTGTAACAAAATATTAAGCATACGACAATTAAAAACAGGGGAAATGTCGATAAACCCCATAAATGAGTAGCATGAGACTTTCCAATAGGGTTGATGGAACAGTAGAAACAAAGCCGCCGGAAGCGGTGAGAAGTTTTAAGAGTCATTACAGCTAAGATCGAGAATGGCTCCCAATTATGGTATTTCTAAAAAAGAAGGCTAGGATAGATTGCTTAACTTAGCTTTGCGTCACGTTTTTCATGAATTGGGAGGAGAGTTTTACAGATGCTCAATAAAATTTTGCTGGCAGACTCGGGAACCGGTCACTCCGAGGAAATGTTGCAGTACTTGCTGGAGTTGCCATCACTGAAAAATGCTTCGATTACGCTGCTTCACGTGGTACCTTCGCAAGTGACCAGCGAAGCCATGACGGAAAAATGGGAAGAAGCGGGAAAAGTTGTTGCTGGCGCCATTCAACGGATGCACCTTGACCCGACTCAAGTTTCGACAATGTTGCGTCAGGGAGATCCAAAAACAACGGTTTGCGAGGTAGCTGAGGAAATCGAAACCGACTTGATTATTATGGGCTCGCGGGGGCTAAAACGTTTAGAGTCCATTCTGGAAAACTCAGTGAGTCAATATGTGTTTCAATTATCCACCCGCCCCATGTTGTTGGTTAAAGATGACATTTATGTCACCCGCTTAAAACGGATTATGGTGGCAGTGGATCAATCTCAGGATGCGCAATATTGTTTAGAGTTGGCCCTATTCCTCTTAAAAGATATTCCTTCCGGTCAATTATTCCTGGTGCAAGTGGATCCTTCAATGGAAGAAGGAGAAGTATTATCCGGACAAGAAGCGGAAAATACAGCTGTCCTGGCACCGGCAGTAGAACAGGCGAAAAAACAAGGCGTTAATTATCGAGGGATTGTGGCAGGCGGCAAATCGGGTCCCACTCTTTGCGAATTGGCTGATGAAAATAAAGTGGATTTATTGATGTTGGGATCTCCGGACAGGCGGCCTACGATTGCTAAAAGTTTACCGGATTTAGATCGGCTGCTAGGGGCCTCTTTATCGGATTATGTGCGAGTTTATGCCAACTGTCCTGTGTTATTGGGACGAAGAACAGCCGAACAATAATTAAGGCGGGAAGCCGTAACTTTGATTGGGATATGGTGTTATTTTTCTAGAATAATTAATCTTCCTTGAATCTCAGCCTTAGCAAATCCGTATTCGTTTTGAATCCATTTTATCGTTTCGGGATGATAGAAAAAAACATGAGTAAAATCATCATGATAGGACCAATTTTTAAAGTTAGTTTCATTCCGAAATAACTCAGTCATACAATACAGTTTGCCACCAGGGTTTAATAGGGAGTAAAGGCGGTTAAACTCTTGATAAGGCTCATGAAAATGCTCAATCACCTCGCAACAAACAATATAATCATAGGTGCGGTCTAGAACGTCTGGATCGTTCTAAAAAAATGGGTCGTATTGTGCAAGACAATAGTCCTTTTGACTTAAAAGATAACGAATGACAGGACCTGTACCACAGCCAAAATCGAGTCCTCGATCTTGAGGAGAACACTCTGCTAATACCTGATTGACGATGGGAGAAACAAATTTTTGATATCGAACATCTTTGACATCATTATTATGAGTTTCATAGCGAGCTTTTTCTGCTTTTTTTGTGGGAAAGTATTTGGGCGATAAAGAAACTCCCCGACATTGTTCGCAGATAAAATAATCTCCATGTCTTCCTTGAAATAATAGTTGGGTGTTTCCTTGACAAAGATTGCATTTAATTGTTCCCATGATTAACTTACTAATTACTAATTTAGTATTAACTTACTAATTACTAATTTAGTGAATCATGTTTTCAGTCAACGGGTTCTGGTTGAATTTTATTCGCTCTCAACCTAGAACCTTGGCACTCGCTGACATGTTATCGTGCCATCGTAACGAGACGTTTATTGCCGAGGGCGTAAGCGTCCAAAATGCTCTTCTCCTTGTTTAGAGGGAACTGAGTGTTTAATGGGATCTAACTGGATAATATCAAATTGAGGCGTAAATAACTCTCTAATTTCTGAAGGCTGGATGCCATAAGGGGGACCGCCCTCCCGTCGATGGGTAAAAAAGATCGCGAGGAGTTCTCCTGTGGATTTAAGCAAGGTATGCACTAAGTTGATATAGGCCGTTCGTTTTTCTGGGGAAAGAGCACAAAAACAGGTGTGCTCAACTACATAATCGAAATAATGAGAATAGGTTTGGGGAAAGCGGAAAATATCCTCTTGTAGAAATTGAACGGAAAGGTTCGCCTGTTGGGCTAAGTCTGTGGCAGCCGCGATCGCGCTCGGGGCAAAATCAACCCCAATCACCTCATGTCCGGCTTGGGCAAATAATAAGGCATCATACCCCCGACCGCAACCCAAAACTGCTGTTTTTCCCGGTGATGGCGCCCTGTCTGATTGCAGCAAGTTGACAAAGGCAGGGGCTGCTTTCCCAATATCCCAGCGCGTGGTTCCTTCCTGATAGCGAGTTTCCCAAAAATCAGAGCTTAGGGGGGTATTCATGGTCAGTCTCTGAAGTCCCAACGTACGGCAGATGCTATTTTACCCGCTAGTAAATAGGGTGAAACTAAACCAACGACAGAATATTTTGATCGTCGGGAGGAGTTTAATATGAAACGGGCTGTCATTATTGTTGACAACGGCTTTGAAGATACTGAATTTGCTTATCCCTTTTATCGCCTCCAAGAAGCAGGATTTACAGTCGATGTGGCGACCAAAGGGCAAGTTGACACGAAAGGCAAGCATGGGGTTGCTGCCAATGCCACTGTTGATGCTAAAACCATTAAAGAAGGGGACTATGATTTGGCCATTGTCCCAAAAGGCCGAGAATCTCCCGATCGCGTTCGTCAAATTGTCAATGTTCAGCAATTTCTCAATGAATTTGATCAAAAAGGAAAAGTTATTGCCAGCACTTGTCATGGCCCTTGGGTGCTGATTTCGGCCAAAGTGGTGGCTGGCCGCGATGTTACCGCTTATCCCGGCTGTAAAGATGATTTGGTCAATGCCGGTGCTAACTTTAAAGAAGATGCCGTTGTCGTGGATCGCAATTTAGTTACCGCAACCCACTATCGGGACAATGCAGCGTGGATGAAAGCGACCCTAACCCAGTATGAAACGTTAAATCAGCCGGCAACGGCAAGTGCGGTTTAAACCTTCATCCCTCGCCCCAACTTAAAATTCTAAATTAACTATAGCTTGGGGAATTGAAATTATTCCCCATTTTTTAGGATTGAGGGGCATCATCACTACATTTTCCCTATGGTTAATCTTCCCACCCAAATTACGCTCTCTCGTTTGTTGGGAATTCCCTTTATTTTTTATTTTCTCGCGCAATCCTCGCCATCATCCCACTGGATAGGATTAGCGGTTTTCTTGCTGGTAGCTGCTACAGACTGGTTAGATGGCTATTTAGCCCGGAAATGGGATCAAGTAACGGATTTAGGAAAATTTCTTGATCCGTTAGTCGATAAGCTATTGATTTTTGCACCGCTTTTGGTATTAGTTGAATGGGGAACAGTTCCTGCTTGGGGCGTTTTCTTGATGTTAGGACGAGAGCTCGTGATCGCGGGATGGCGGGTGAATCCGAATTTCGTTGGTCAAGACGTGCCCGGGGCAAATACACTGGGAAAAGTAAAAACCGTATTACAGATTGTTGCTATTACCGCATTAATTGCGCCCATTGATAACAATAATTGGCTATATTTTTCCCAGTGGTTATTTTGGCTGGCTGTTCTCCTCACACTAATTTCTGGAATCATTTATCTAATTGCTCCTTTTTGGCCTCACAATACTGAATAACTGTGATAAAAGGAGTAAAAGGTTTGTGAAACAGAAAAAGAGTTATTTGTTGCAACTAAAAATCATGTTGGATTGAAGTGGAGAGAGAGTAAAATGTCTGATTTATTTTTAATTAACGGTGCATTCCTTTTTATCGCTTATTTACTGGGGTCAATTCCCACCGGTTTTCTTGTCGGTTATTGGTTGGAAAATATTGATATCCGAAACTATGGATCTAGTTCTACTGGGGCAACCAATGTATTGCGCGTTTTAGGAACTAAAGTTGCTGTTGCTGTGTTGGCAGTTGATTTACTCAAAGGCGCGATCGCGGTTGGTCTTGTCAAAGTTGCTGTTGCTGAATTGCCCAGTCTTGCCGTCTCTCAACATTGGGCAGCTTGGTTGGCAGTGTTCAGTGCTTTAGCGGCGGTATTCGGTCATAGTAAGTCCATCTGGTTGGGATTTAGCGGGGGCAAGTCCGTCGCCACCAGTTTAGGGGCGCTATTGATGATGACGCTGAATGTGGCACTAGCGGGTGTTGCCGTTTTCGGGGTTACCTTGGCCGCCTCGCGCATGGTTTCTTTAAGTTCCTTAATGAGCGCGATCGCGATCAATATCTTGATGATTGCCTTTGGAGAACCAGTGCCCTACATCATCTTTGCCGTCTGCGCCGCGCTTTACGTGTTCTGGCGGCATCGCAACAATGTGGAACGCATTTTAGCGGGAACTGAACCGAAAATCGGCCAAAAAGTGTCTCATGAGTAACTATCACGTTATCTACGATGGTAACTGCAATCTCTGTGTCTCCCTGGTTCAACAAATGGAAAAACTGGATCAGGGAGCACAGTTTGATTATATTCCCATGCAAGATCAACAAACTTTAAATCGCTTTGGCATCAGCGAACAAGACTGTGAAATGGGAATGATTTTAATTGAGACAGCGAATCCAGAAACCCGTTGGCAAGGGAGTGAGGCGGCTGAAGAAATTGCCCGGCAACTTCCCTTTGCCGAAGGATTAGTTGCTTTATACCGACAACTCCCTGGGTTAAAATTTCTGGGCGATCAAGCCTACGAACAAGTTCGCGACAACCGCTATCAATGGTTTGGGAAACGAGAACAGACCTATTATTCTCCCTACCCTATTGGCTGTAATGCAGAAAAAACGGCAAATTCATAACAGTTTCCGAGATTATACTTGGTTAACATACTGACGCTTGATGATATTAAGTTCTTATGGTTCATCACTGGCTACCAGCATCTGTTAACTATTTATCGGAACCGAATTCGATTCAATTTGCCCAAGCAATCCAGTACCAAGTAATTGAGAGTTCCTTAGAAGCAGAATCGCTCCTCACTGCCTATACTTGTCAGGGAAAAGGAGATCCGCCCCTGGTACTCCTTCATGGATTTGACAGTTCCCAATTAGAGTTTCGTTTCTTATTGCCCTATCTGACTCCCTATCGAGAAACTTGGACGATTGATCTGCTTGGTTTTGGGTTTAGTCCCCATCCTGGCAATCTATCCATCAAGCCCTTGCATATTAAAACAGCTTTGTATGAATTTTGGAAAACAATGATAGCTCGCCCTATCGTGCTAGTCGGCGCATCAATGGGAGGAGCAGCCGCAATGGATTTTGCCTTGACTTATCCCGATGTCGCGGCAAAACTGGTGTTGATTGACAGCACTGGCTACACGAATGCGCCTGATTTTGTCCAATTTCTGATTCCACCGCTGGATCAAATGGGAGTCATGTATCTGCGCTGGCGAAAACTGGGCGCGATCAAATTCAGTCAACTTTTGGGAGTCAATTCCCATTGGCTGGATTTATTGTATTGTGCCACTTTGCATCAGAAAATGCCGGGATGGAAGAAGGGGATTCTGGAATTTAATCAGAGTGGGGGCTATCGTTTTTTACCGTCTTACATTCCAAGGATTCAACTACCGACACTAATTCTGTGGGGGGAACAGGATGACATGCTAGGAACCGCAGATGCGCATCAGTTTGCTGAGTCGATTGTTGGCTCTCAATTAGTATGGATTGCAAATGCCGGCCATGCCCCCCATATTGAACAACCGCAAGCAACAGCGGAACACATCGGTTCCTTCCTCTCTTCACCCTCTTATCCGCCAACGAAGTCATGATTGGATTACTTCTAGTTTTGCTGATTGGGTTCAAGCAAGCTCACCAGATGGCCGTCTGGAGTCCGCATCGCCGCCACTTTGCCAAATGAAGGTTCACGAATGGGACCTTCTAAGGTGGCACCTAAAGATTCTAAAGCATTCACGCTTTTTTGGACATCTTCCACCTGAAAGCTGAGAATGGGGGAACTCCCGCCTGTGGCACCGTCTGCAGCATGGAGCGCGATGGTGGTTCCATTAGCATCTAACTCAGCCCAGGCAGGGCGGTTTATCTTAAGAGGCAAACCTAAGCCTTCCGAATAAAACTTAGCGGAAGCTTCAACATCATTCACCATTAACATTACGTGCTTGAAGGTTGCACTCATGAACTTTCTCCAGGTTACGAATTACACCAGTGATATCCTAGCGATTATTATTCCTTAATATCATGGGGCTTACATAAGTCTCTGTAGGGTGTTCAAGGTTAAGGAAAGATGAATTTATGCAACCAAATCAAACTTTGCAACTGCCAGAACCAATTATGTTCTCTGAGGAGGGGTCCTTTGCTCAATTCACCTTTTTTAATCGGTTTCCCGCTATTATCCAACAAGCAATTCGTAATAATAACTTTCGGACAGAGGTTGTTAGCAACTTAGAAAACTTATCACATGAGCTCAATCAAGGAACAATTTGAGAACTCAATGATCAAGGGTCAGATATACCGGCTTGGAATGAACTTTTAAAGCCTTACCTTGGCAAACGCTGGATTGAGTTGCCTTTTTTCTTGGGTGAGGTTTATTTTTATCGACGGATTGTTGAAGCCATTGGCTATTTTGAATCCTCTCTAGAAGAACGAGTTGATCCTTATACCGTACCAAAGCAAGACAGTTTACAAAAGGTTTTAGAAGCGGAAAAGCAACCCCTTCATAAGCTGGAAGCCAATGCCAGAGACACCCTAATCGAATTGCTATATGGTTCATTATGGGGAAATCGAGAAGATCTCAGCCAGTTATTTCATTCGCAGCCCGAATCCGATGAAATGACAAACCTGGAAGCACGGCTCAGCAAACTAGATTTAGCAATTTTCAAAGGAGATGCTAACTATCGCCGTCTCGTTGGGGATTTACATTGGAATCATGCGACACCTTTTGACAGCATTGTTTCCTACTTCCCTTCACCGTTAGTGGCGCTGCGAACCTTGAAATCAGAACTGATGGTGGGATTGCAACCAGGACAAAGAGACAATCTGCAAAACCAAGATCCAAATTGGTTAACCAATGCTCGGTGGGGGATTGTTCAATCTTTTTGGATAATTTGCTAAGTGTTGCTTTAATTATGTAAGAATGGGAGCGCGATCGCGCTCAATATATTTTAATTGCGCAATATACCAAAGGAGAGAAACTTAAAAAGCGGGTGATGGGATTCGAACCCACGGCATTCACCTTGGCAAGGTGACGCTCTACCGCTGAGCTACACCCGCGTGGAAATCAATTACTTTAATAGTATTCCACACGCGATCGCGCTTTGTCAAGTGTGACATACTCCCCAACTAATCCTTCGATGTAGTTGGGGCTTCTCACCAACTCCAGCTTTTGCTTCGGATACTCGATGAGCTTTATTTTACTTCTCCCGGATGCCCCTCGGTCGAAGGTTTTGCTGAGAATCCTACGACTACAATTTTAATTGTAGTCGTAGGATTCTCAGCCCTCTTGCTAAAGAAAAATTATTTCCGTTCCGGATGAGTAGCCACAGGCGGCGGCACTGGAATCGAAAATTGATTAATTGTACGAATCAATTTATACAACCGTCCTAAATCTCGTTGGTTAAAATGAAATACCAAACGGGGAAGCGATTCCGTACCATCGCCATTTTCCTGATGGAGAGGGGGACTTTTCTCAATCTGTCCGCCCACTAAAATATCGCTAAAAGCTTGATTCAACCAGGCTACCTGTGCATCCGAGGGTTCCCCATTCAACCGCATGACTAACAAATCGCCCACATACCGGCTAGAGTGGTAAATCCGATAGAAGTTATTGATGGCTTTACAAGCTATCTCTAGATTATCGGTGATGGTATAAATACAATCATCATCCGGACTGACCAACCCATCTTTAATCAAATGTCTCTTAATGTAACTATCCCACTCCTTCCAGTAATTGCCCCCCGGTTTATCAATCAAAACCAGCGGAATGGGAGGTTGTTTTCCCGTTTGACACAAGGTTAAACATTCAAAGGCTTCGTCTTGGGTGCCATATCCGCCAGGAAAAAGCGCGATCGCGTCGCTTTCTCTCAGGAAAAACAATTTCCGGGTAAAGAAATACTTAAAGCCAATGAGCTTTTCATCATTCCGGATATAGGGATTAGCCCCCTGTTCAAAGGGCAATTGAATATTTAAGCCAAAGGAATTGCCCAACCCAGCCCCTTCATTGCCGGCTTCCATAATTCCGCCTCCAGCACCTGTCATCACCATAAATCCTTGTTGGGCTAGACACTGGGAAAACGCTTTGGCCAAGGCATATTCTTCTGTTTCATAAGAAATTCGAGCTGAGCCAAAGACGGTAACTTTACGGGTATGACGATAGGGCTGAAAAACGTTAAATCCTTTTTCTAAATCTTGCAGCGTTTTGGTAATAATTTTCCAGTCTGCTGTAGCAATATCTTCTTGAGCAAGACGAGTTAAAACTTGAACCGCTCGTTGAATCCAACTTCCCTTTTCTGTATTGGGAAGCGTATTCATTAATTCTCTAAGTTCGTTAGCCAAAGAATCGGGGCTACCTGTTTGCGGGGATACATCCATATGTCTATTTTAACTGATGATGTTAGTTCCCATTGCCCTAACGGAACACCAGGATTGCAATTCAATTAGGGGAATCTTTGCTGACACAGCCAGTTGAATTCCCCTAAACCATTGAGATGAGTAGATAATTAAGGGATCACCCCATTCATAGCGATGATATAAGTTTTTTGATAGTTTGAACTGACGTGGATGCAATGGATTACAGATACTTTTCCAAGGTGTTTGCCAAAGTGGTTTTTGGAACGGCACCGACGACCATATCCACGCGTTGACCATCTTTAAATATCATTAAAGTAGGGATACTGCGAATCCCATATTGGCTAGCAACATTCGGATTTTCATCCGTGTTTACTTTAACCACTTTGACTTGACCTTCATATTGTTCCGAGATTTCATCCACCACTGGCGCCACCATTCGGCAAGGACCGCACCAAGGCGCCCAAAAATCAACGAGAACGGTCATATCGCTCTCTAAAACTTCCTGTTGGAAGCTGCTATCAGTGACTTCTGCTGTTGCTACCATAAGTTATATCCTTATCTCAATCTGCTTTTTTTATCAACTGAGGTTGCACTGCAATCCTCATATGTATCTATTTTATCAGCTATCGCCGCATCCCTAGGACTAACCCTAGTCCTAACAAAGGTGTTTGAACTTTAACTGCATTTCGAGTCTTTAATATAACAAATTCTGTTTTAATTTCCTGTAAACTGATAAAATTATATGTAAATTTTCACTCCAAAGTTAAATCGTGTTTTTGAGCATTAGAATTATCCTGTCTGGATTAATTATTGGCAAAAAGAAAGCCGCCCGAACGCCGTTCGGACGGAGTGTGGTGTGAGGAGTGAACGGAAACATTGTCTCCGCTATTCCTATCGTAAGCCAAGACACGGGGATTTGCCGCCTTAATCCGCAAAATTTGCCAAAATCAATTAATATAGCACAAACTTGCTTAAAATTGCCAAAACTTAGCATTGGGGGCAATTAAACGCAAACAATTGCGCTTAGAGACAACAATAAGTCTCAATAAGGGGAGTTATGCTGTTCCAGTTAGAGAAAGCAAAGAGTCGGAAAGGAATCATTATCGCCGCGATCGCGTTTTTCGCCATTACCCTAATTTTAATCCTCCACCGCCACTTTACCTTTTACTCTTCCTACGACCAAGGCATTTTCAACCAAGTTTTCTGGAATGGCGTTCACGGCAACTTTTTCCAGAGTTCTCTCTCTTCGCAACTGTCCACCAACGTGGTTCATGATAACGAAGTGCCCACCGTCTATTACCACCGTCTAGGACAGCATTTTACCCCAGCACTGTTGCTTTGGCTGCCCATTTACGCCCTTTTCCCCTATCCTGCAACGCTTTCTGTCTTACAAGTTCTCTTTGTGACCGCTGCCGGAGTTGTTCTCTATTTTCTAGCCAGAGAATACGTTGACAACACAGTCGCCACTTTCATCAGCGTTAGCTTTTACAGCGCCAATGCCATCGTTGCCCCTACCCTGGCCAATTTTCACGACATTAGCCAAATTCCGCTATTTGTGTTTACCCTTCTGTTGGCTATGGAGAAACGATGGTGGTGGTTATTTGTCCTCTTTAGCATCTTCATTTTGGCAGTGAGAGAAGATAGTGGGATTACGCTGTTTGGGGTGGGAGTGTACATGGTTCTCAGCCGTCGCTTCCCCCGTATCGGTTTAATTGTCTGTACCGTTAGTTTCAGCTATCTTCTCATCCTCACCAACGTCATTATGCCCCTCTTTTCCGAGGATATTTCGGAACGATTTATGATCGAGCGATTTGGGCAATATGTTGACAACGAGGAAGCCAGTACCTTGGAAGTCATTTGGGCAATGGTCACCCAACCCTGGTTATTAGTGATGGAATTAGTCACGCCCGTTGGTCGTACCATTCGCTACTTGCTGGGGCATCTTCTGCCCTTTGCCTTTATTCCCGCAATTGCCCCTGGGGCTTGCTTCATTGCCGGGTTTCCGCTGCTGAAACTTTTGTTGGGCAAAGGAATGTCAGTGCTTGCCATTACCATTCGTTATGCCATGGGCGTCGTTCCCGGTTTATGTTACGGCGCGATTTTATGGTGGGGAGGACAGGGCATTTTACGGTTTAATCAACCGGTAGAAAGTCTCAACCCTCGCCCTTTATCTCAAGGCTTTCGTCGTTTTTGGCTGGTTTGTATCGGTTTAACCCTGTTCTTTACGCTGACATCGAATCCCAACCGTACGCTTTATTTTCTCATTCCCGATTCCATTGATCCTTGGGTTTATGTCTCTTTACCTACCCAATGGGAACGTTCCGCCAATATGTATCGTTTAATGGATAAAATTCCTGATGAGGCTAGTGTCGCTGCTACAACCTACATTATTCCTCATTTATCCGGGCGACGGGAAATTATTCGCTTTCCAGCTTTAGAAATCCGAACTGATCAAAGAGAAGTGGAAAACGTGGAATATATCATGGCCGATTTATGGCGGTTGCGTCGCTATCAAGTTGCCTTTGATCAAGATTTAGTACGATTGCGTGCCATGACAGACACCATTGAAGAAATAACCAATCGAGGCGAGTATGGGATTACTGATTTCATTGATGGCGTTATCCTGATGGAGAAAGGGGCAGAGAATAATCCCGAAGCGCTTAATCAGTGGTTAGATTTCAAGCAAGAAATTATCCCCATTATTAATCGAGACGAACCCATTTGACATACTCCCCTGCCTGAAGGCAAGGGGATTCTCCAGACCTCACGGATTCTGGATTATTGGTTCATCGACGCCGCTTGCTGAATCAGGTTTCCCTTCATCAACAGAGGCGGGAGTCTCCCCAGTCTTTCCCTCTTTCGAGGCAGTTTCCCAATGCCCACTGCTACGACTGCTTTTCCCCAAACCTGGCCATCGTAGTCAACAAAATCTGTGAATTGACTGCAAGCCGCATCAGAAATGGATTTAGCGAGATTGTGATTTCTAATTAAATTGGAAACGCTTAAATCTTCATACGCCACGACATCGTTAGATGCCACTAACGCCTGAGCTTGTTGAATTGCCCAGTCTCTACGCTGGCGCCCGACTTTAAGGTGCTGTTTCCCCAGTTGCTGACACGCTTTATAGTAGTTCGCTCCCTTGCGGTATTTTTTGCTGAGACGGCGCTGCAACTTTTTCAGTCTATACTCAGACTTGAGGATAGGTGACTTGGTTATCGTTCTGGTCTTTAATGAAATACTTCAAACCCAAATCGATTCCAATTACTTGTCCGGTATAGGTTCCTTCCTCGCAGCGATCAGCATCTAGGCAGAATTGAGCATAATACCCATCAGCACGGCGAATCACTCTTACTCGGTTAATCTTGCTCCTGAGAATCTCCTCTCTTGCTTGACCGTTGCAAAATACAGAGAATGTCCCTGCCTTAAAGCCATCGGTGAAGGTGATCTGATAGCCATTTTCTGATAGTTTCCAACCGCTTGTTTTGTATTCCACTGAACGGTTACGTTTTTTGAACTTGGGATAGCCAACAGGTCTGGTTCCTTCTCGGCAGTTGTTATAAAAACGATTGACCGCTTGCTAGGCACGGTCAGCGTGGGCTTGTCTTGCCATGCTGTTAAGTTTTTTCGCGAAATCAAATTCCCTTGCCAAACTCTTACACAGGGCTTGCATTTTCGCCCTAGTGCATTTTTCGGTATCCATCCACAACCGCAAGCATTTGTTCCTGATGAATTGTCCGGTACGGATGGCTTCATCAAGTGCTCGGTATTGCTCAGGTACGCCGTATTTGAGTTTGGCTTCTCTAACTAGCATGACTTTAACTACTTAAACCTGACGATAGTTTACCATAAAATTAGTCAGGTAAAGTCCTCCTGAAAGATAGCGGAGCTTTAGTGAGCAGCTTTCAACCCAAAGACAAGCGGTAAATTAAACAAGGATTGAGCAATTCATTTTAATTATCTCAATTGTATGCATCATCAACATAGGAGTTAAAAATGGCAAAAGGATTTGATAGCAACAGTAATAAGAAACATATTCCCACCACAGAAAACCGGGAAGCCGAAGACCAGCTTAGTAAAGCGAGCGCCAGAATCACTTTAGAAATTGCCCAAGCCATTGAAGATGGCAAAATTGCAGAAGAGAAAGCCCAATCTCTGATTGTTAATGGTCAGTATCATGAATTATATGACCTTGTCGGTCTTCATGAGAGAGAAGAGTTGGAAGATTTTGAAAAAGTTATGGAAACTATTAAACGATATGGCCTTCGATGGTAAATAGAAGTTACTAGATTTGTAGGAACAATTGCAATAGAAACTGGGGTTGAAAAATAAAAACCGCCCCACTATCAGAGGCGATTTTTTAGTTGAACAACTCATGAAACATTATTAATGTTGCCAGGAAATTTTTAAGCTGCTGGGTTCTCCCCAATTTCCTTCTACTTTGATGCCGCGTCCATTAGCATGGAGATGACGAATAATTTTATAAATAGCTTCTACTTTTTCCGGGGCATTCACTTTTTCAGCAATTTGAGATAGGGAAAGGGGAGCGGATTCTGCTTGCAACAGGGCAACCACTTGCCGTTGCAACTCTAAGATGGAAGCGGCTGCTTTCTTCCCGGCTTCCACACCCGGTTGATGATAGGCATTGATATTGACGAGAGAGGCGTATAAACCCACAGCGCGATCGTATAATGCAATTAAAGCACCAACAATACGCGGGGTTACCTCATCAACGGTAATGGTAATCGAGTCGCGATAATTATCGTATAGTGCTAAGCGGGTACCTTGCAGCAATCCCGACAGAAAATCTCCTGAGGTTGCCCCTTCTTCCACTTCTGGAGAGTCTCCCTCACGGTCTTTTAGGACTTCAATGAAGGTGGCGAAAAAGTTGGGAACCCCTTCTCGCAACTGCTGCACATATGCATGTTGGTCTGTGGTTCCTTTGTTCCCATAAACGGCAATTCCCTGATAAACCGTATTGCCGTCCAAGTCTTTTTCTTTGCCTAACGACTCCATCACCAACTGTTGTAAATAACGGGAAAACAGACTTAGGCTATCCTTGTAAGGAAGAACCACCATATCTTTTTCTCCCTTGCCATTGCCGGCAGCATACCAAGATAAACTTAGCAATGCCGCGGGATTTTCCTTTAAAGTTGTTTTCCGAGTCAGGTCGTCCATGGTTTTGGCACCTTCTAAAATAACATCAATATCAATGCTTTGTAACGCTGCTGGCACTAACCCCACTGCCGACATTTCTGAGGTTCGGCCTCCCACCCAATCATGCATAGGAAATGTTGTAATCCAGCCTTCGGTTTTGGCCATTTGTTCCAGTTTCGACCCTTTCCCAGTAATGGCAACGGCATGAGACCCAAAATCTAAGTTTTGCACTTGGTAAGCCTTTTTGATTTCCACCATGCCGTTACGAGTTTCAGGGGTTCCCCCAGACTTAGAAATGACTAAAACTAAACTGGTTGATAAACGATCGCGCAGTTGTTCTAATAGACGATCAATGCCTGCGGGATCTGTATTATCAATAAAGTGAAGATTCAACGGGGCATCTAAAGGCGCTAAGGCTTGCGAGACAAACTGCGGTCCCAATGCTGACCCGCCAATGCCAATAGAAATCACATCAGTAAAACGGGTTTCTCGCGGGGGATGAATATACCCGCTATGAACCTGGGCGGCAAAGGCTTTAATGCGTTCTAAGGTGTCAGTAATTTCTGCTTTTAATTCTGCATTTGGGGCGAGATCCGGATTGCGCAACCAATAGTGGCCGACCATTCGGTCTTCATCAGGATTGGCAATTGCCCCTGCTTCTAAATCGGCCATATCCTGGAAAGCCTTTTGAAACTTCGGTTGCATTTGCTGAACAAACTCATCTGAGAAACGCATCCGGCTAATATCTAGATAAAAGTTTAAGTCTGGATCATAATATAGCCAGTCTTGATAGCGTTGCCATAGTGGGGCTTTATCCATAATTCCTCTTCTCAATTGTTCTCTCACAATGGCTAGTTTAACTGTTACTTCTCGCGAAGTTGAAGAAAATCCGGAAAAGGGTTGCTTTTCAGTTACCGATTAACCCGACAAGGGCGAAAAGAAAGCCGATGTTGAGGAGAAGGACCATATTTTTCCAATGCTATCCGATGAGCCGCAGTACCATATCCTTTATTGGCAGCCAAGTGATACTCAGGATACTGGTTTGCCCAAAGACTGACAATCAAGTCATCGCGCCAAACCTTAGCAATAATGCTGGCAGCGGCAATGAGGCGCGATCGCGCATCCCCTTGTCTTAAATTGATTTGGGTAATACTGAGATCAGGCAGGCTAAACCGACCATCCACAAAACAGAGACTCGGCGGCGGCTCTAATTTATCAACAGCCCGTTTCATCCCCAATAAAGAGGCTTGCAAAATATTGATTTCGTCAATTTCCTTAGCTTTAGCGTAACCAATGCGCCAATCCGCCGCAATCATTTTAATTTCTTCCGCCAACTCTCGGCGTCGTTTCGGAGAGAGTTTTTTGCTATTTTTGGCGGCGATTTCATTCAACTGCGATAACTCGGAAATTGATATCGCCACTGTTGCCGCGACCACTGGGCCAAATAATGCCCCTCTTCCTACCTCATCTACGCCTGCCACAAGGATAGCAGGAGGCATTTTGCTCAGTGTCTGTTCTTCGATACTCATGCCGGAATGCGATAATGATCAGTTGTTGAGGGTTAATTATTTATTGTGCAACAACCAACAGTTCTTGGCATCGATTTAGGGGGAACTGCCATAAAAGTAGGGCAGTTTCTAGTAGATGGCACTTGTATTAATTATCTGACTGTTCCGACACCGCAACCGCCTCATTGGGAAGATGTGGTTGAACGAATTAGCACGGCGGTGCAACAACTGGATCCTGAAAAAAGAAGTTGCGCGATCGGGATTGGAACCCCAGGGCCTACCGATGCTAGCGGCCGTATTGCCCTTCTTGCCATCAATCTCCCCGGATGGCGCAATGTTCCCCTTGCTGACTTGTTAGAAGCCAAACTTAAACTTCCTGCCATTGTTGGCAATGATGCCAACTGTGCCGGATTAGGAGAATCATGGCTCGGTGCTGGAGCTCATGTCAACAATCTTATTCTCTTAACCTTGGGAACAGGTGTGGGTGGGGCAATCATCCTGAATAATGAACTATTTACCGGTCCTTATGGCGCAGCTGGAGAATTAGGATTAATCACCCTTAATCCCCAAGGCGATCCCTGTAATAGCGGCAATCATGGCTCTCTGGAACAACATTTATGTGTGCAAGCCATCCAACGGCAAACTCAGAAAACCCCAACCGAATTAGCAGAATTAGCCCAAGCCGGAGACAAAAGCGCTCTTGCTTTTTGGGAAAAATATGGACAAGACTTAGGGGCTGGGTTAGCCAGTTTAATTTATGTTCTTACCCCCGAAGCCATTATTATTGGTGGGGGAATCAGTGCCAGTGCAGAATTTTTCCTTCCCGCAACTTGGCAAGAAATTGAAAAGCGAGTGGTGATGAACTCCCGAATGAAGCTGCAGCTTTTAACCGCAGAACTGGGAAACCAAGCCGGTATGGTTGGCGCTGCAAAATTGGCTTGGGAGAAAATGCGAACAAGAAATTCTCATCAGAATTAATTTTCACCCACCTACATTATTGCCAAAGTTCTTTCAAGGGCCCACTTTCTCCATAGATAGGATCTTTTGGCGGCAGGGCAACTGCTTCGATGTTTTTCTTGGCTTGCTCGCGTTCTTCGGGCTTGGCAACCTTTGTATCTAGCGGTTGCTTGGGTGGATAGGCACCAACGACGCTAAAGTCAGGAGAGGAGTTGACTCGCTTGTGGGCTACCCCTGCTGGAATAACGACTGCATCCCCGGCTTGAATTTCTTGAGTAATGCCGGATTCGCCCCCAAACTGAATGGTCGCGGAACCACCGTAACATCCCAGGACTTCGTGAGCTTGGCTATGGTAGTGATGATAGGGAAAAACGCCGTTTCGCCAGGAATTTCGCCAGACATTTTTCTCAAACAGTTGCTCGAACTGCGAAGCGAGCTCGGAATTGGCGACAGAGACATCGATCGCGCTCGGATACAGTGACATACTTCCCAACTAATCCTTCGATGTAGTCGGGGCTTCTCACCAACTCCAGCTTTTGCTTCGGATACTCGATGAGCTTTATTTTACTTCTCCCGGATGCCCCTCGGTCGAAGGTTTTCAGAAAATTAATGATTCATCTACGACTAAATTAAAATTGTAGTCGTAGGATTCTCAGCCCTCTTGCTAAAACTTAAATCGGGTCCCCTTAGTAATGCAATGAAATCATTGTTACGGATAAAAAGACAATTTACCGATTTAGCTCCAAATGAAATACCTTCTTTTCCCGGCATAACTTGGAGTTTATATTGTAATGCATACCGAAAATTTAGTGAAAGTAATAATCTTAGTTTAGTTACTTTTCTAAAATTAAAAGAAACAACTTTTATCATCCCAAGTGACTTAGAAAAAGCTGGTTGGGAAGAGCTTCTTAAAAATTATATAACATTTCCCAGTCAGGTGAGGTACAGAAAAATAGGTACAAAAACGCCCTAAAGCTTAAACGGTGTACTCCATGAGTTCAATAATTGCTATAGTTTCCAACAAGAATTAAGAAAAGTCGATTATTTTATAGCTTCACATCATGGTCGAGAGAATGGATACTGCAAACAAGTTTTTGATTACTGTAATCCTAAAGCAATTATCATGTCTGATGGACCTAAACAATATAACACTCAGGAAACTACAGGTATATATGCAAAACATGCTTCAGGTATCACATATCAAGGTAAAAAACGCTATGTATTAACAACTCGAACAGACGGAGCTATTTGTTGGGAAACGAATAGATTTGGAATAGCTAATTTAAAGCAATAACCATGTTATCAAACTGGAAGTTTCCAACGTTTGTTATTTTCTTCTAAAGGAGAGTTATCTGGATATCTAAAGCATTTTGAATTAATTTTTCATCTGTCATGCTTTCAAGTCTTTTCCAGTTTGTTTGATTTCTGGCAATTGCATCTTCACAAGTCATTGATTCTTCGTCTTTACGATATTATTTTATGACAAAATTTGATTTAAATCTAAAGTAAAATTAGGCAATATATTTTCCCCTGAGAGACTGTTCCTAAAGAAAATATAAAGAAGAGGCGCGATCGTTGATAACAAGGGTCAAACTTGAAATAGATGCAACGATTCGCTATTAAAATGAC
>PXPI01000119.1 GCA_003021905.1 Cyanobacteria bacterium SW_9_44_58
AGCTTTTAGCGACACGAAAACGTTGAGCTAGATTTCGGATGGAAAGTCCTTCTTCCTCACGTACTTCAATGATTTTTTTCCGAAAATCAATTGAATAAGATTGCATGGACACGCTTATTTTAATCTACTGTCTTTCCTTCTCAGTGTACCTTATTGGTCTGAGAATTGCTATACCTAACTTGTTGTCTTCAGAAATCATTAATAATTTTCTTTAATAAATCAACAAAAATACAGTCGCTGTCTCCTCAGAAACAACGACTGTTGAAAATGGTTTCGAGCTTGAAACGGTTAGAGTAAGTACCTTCTGATGAAAAAGGCCTTATCCCTAACTGTTTTGGTTATTTAGAAACTGTTGCGCTTGTCTAATCGCTACAGCACCGACATTATAGAGTGCCCAACTCGCGGCTAGGATGATGGGGGCTAGAACCACCAAGATTCGCCAGTCTATCATTGGTTTGAACCTCTAACTTTTAACGTTTTTTTATGATGCCTCTATTAACCATCATAACTGACAAAGGGCCCATTTTTGACAATCAGTTATAAGTAAAGAGAGCAAACAACGAAGAGGCGAGGACAAATCTAATGCTTGCATGGCGTTACTTAAAAGCCCGTTTAACTAACAATGCCGGAATGTCCTTCAATTTCGCCGACTTCCTCAGCGCGTCCTTCTAAATACTCCGCTAAGAAATTCTCAGCAATGGCATAAAAGTGCATCCGATTTTCGGGACGGGCAAAACCGTGTCCTTCATCAGTATAAAGGGCATATTGGACAGGTTTTCCTTTTTCTCGCATTTTGGCGACAATTTGTTCGCTTTCCGCCTGTTTCACGCGAGGATCATTGGCCCCTTGACCAATTAATAACGGTTTTTTAATTCGATCGGCATAGAAAAGCGGGGAACGGGAACGCAAAAATTCCTCTTCGGTTTCAATATCCCCGACACGATGGGCAAACATCGCCATCATCGGTTTCCAATAGGGGGGAACACTGTTAATTAGGGTAACTAGGTTCGAAGGACCCACAATATCGACACCGCAAGCAAAGACATCAGGGGTAAAGGTTAATCCCGCTAGGGTAGCGTATCCGCCATAGGAACCCCCCATAATGGCAATGCGGTTGGGATCGGCAATTCCCTGTTCTTTCAGCCAGCCCACAGCATCAACTAAGTCATCGTGCATCGCTGCGCCCCATTCACGGTTGCCAGCATTGAGGAAATCTTTTCCGTAACCGGTTGACCCGCGGAAGTTGACCTGTAAAATAGCATAACCGCGGTTAGCCAGCCACTGTACAGTGGGATTATAGCCCCAAGTATCTCGTGCCCAGGGACCGCCATGAACATACAACACAGTCGGTAGCTGTTTCGCTTCCATCCCAACGGGCGTAGTGAGATAACCATGAATGGTTAACCCATCTCTGGCTTGATAGGAAATGGGTTCCATTTTGGCCAAGGGAAGGTCTTCCAATTCCGGTTGATTGGTAAATAGGAATTCACTGGTTTGGCTTGGGCGATGATAGTGATAGTAATAAACAGGCCCATCATCAGTAACATAGCCAACAATCCAATTTTCATCCGCTAAGTCGCGGCTGGCAATGGCAAATTCTCCATCATGAATCTGACGAATCACCTCAAAGTCTTTGCCAATGCTTTCATCTAATACTTGCCATTCTTCTTGATCTTTATAGAAAGAAACGGCTTCCACGTGGCGTTTGGTGGGATGAATCAACACATCATCCACATCATATTGGTCATCTGCTGCCATGACTGTTTCTTGCCGACTCTCTAAATCAAGAGAGAGCAACCGTTGGGCATTAGCATCGTGTGATCCCACAATATAAAGAGTTTTGCCATCATTGGAAAAACTCAGAGGCCCCCCTTCATCATCGGCACTCCAATGGCGCAGCAGTTCCCAGTCTTGATCAGGGGTTTCCCGATAGAGTAAATCCGATCCGCCGTCAGGAGTGGCCGCTACTGCTGCTCGAATTTGAAATTGGGCATCGGCAGTCCAACTAACAATATTGCCTGGGTTTTCGGTATCGAATTCTACTGCCCCATTATTGAGATTGATGCGATACACATCAAATTTTTGGGCATTGGTGAGGTTTAACCCGACTAAAACTTGATCCGGGGTTTCGGGATCCAAATCGATGGGTTGGGCTTTAACCCCTTGAAATGGCGTTAAGTCGCGAACAATGTTGTTGACAAGATCGACTGCGTAGAGGTGATAGTTTTCATCGCCGTCAGAGTCTTGGAGATAAATCAATTGTTCCGGTTTATAAGTCCAAAAGTAGGCCCGAATCCCGCGTTTTTTATCTTGCGTGACTTGTCGGTCGTCGGTTTCCCTAATGGTTCGTACCCAGACTTGTAGAACATCTTTCTCATCGGGGGCAATATAAGCCATGTATTTGCTATCGGGAGAAAGACGGGGACGAGCACGCTTGGGATTGCCAAAGAGAACTGAACGAGGAATCAGCGGGGGAAGTTGGGTTTGAGTAGCAGGCGTTTTTGTTGTTGTCATAAAACTTTACAATACGGCTAATTCTTATTGTAATTTTCTTGGCTTTTACTTTTATCTTAATTTCGCAGTAGGGACATGATTGAATCGGGAGATCAATCCCAGCATTGCTAAAGGCGCAACGTGCGTTCCAGGAAATTATTCTTCAATACTGTTTCCGCTATTCCAATAAAAGCAATTTAAATCCCCCCTCCCACCCAGGAATAAGGGCACTTAGGCTAACTAAGAGGCAATGAGTTTACGATTGCTGACTTTCCGCGATCGCGCGGTTCGATAGACCGCTAATGTTAATTTTTACTTTGCGATTGACTGTTTCTTCTACTTTCGGCAGATACAAGCTGAGAATGCCGTTGGTGTAGTCAGCCTGTACCTAATCTTGCTTGATGCCAACGGGTAAAAACAAGGAGAAAAGACGAGGGAATTGCTTTGATTAATGGTTTTAAGGATAACACTTGCTATTGAGTTAAGGTTACAAAGTATTAAGACTCCTTGGGCTTTTTGCTAATATAAGCAATAATTTCTGACTATACTCCCTTTGAATGCAAATAATTTGCATTAAATAGCCGTTGATCTAACAAAACAGAGTTGATTATTTAGGAGGTTGGCAATGCAAACCTATGGTCAATCAAAGTATCCCTGGTGGGCAGGAAACGCCCGTTTTGCGGATTCATCGGGTCTTTTTATTGCTGCTCATGTCGCTCAGGCAGCCCTAATGGTGTTTTGGGCAGGGTCTTTTACCTTTTTTGAACTATCCCGTTATTCCCCAGAAGTTCCCATGGGGGAACAGGGATTGATTTTACTGCCCCATCTGGCAAGTTTAGGACTAGGTGTTGGCAGTAATGGCGAGGTGGTGGATACTTACCTCTACATTGTCGTTGGCGGGGTTCATCTCATCTCTTCTGCTGTGCTAGGCGCAGGAGCTCTTTTTCATGCCTTTAAAGCTCCTGCGGATTTGGCAGACGCATCTGGGCGAGCTAACCAGTTTGATTTTAACTGGGATGATCCCAAAAAGCTAGGGTTTATCTTAGGCATTCATCTTGTGTTTCTCGGTTTGGGAGCACTGTTGTTTGTCCTTTGGGCTACTGCATGGAATGGACTTTATGACCCAAGTATCGGAGAAGTGCGTCGTGTAACCAGTCCGACCCTTAATCCGGCGACAATCCTCGGTTATGGGTTCGGTTTAGAAGGTCGCTACTGGATCGCTGGAGTTGACAATTTAGAAGATATTGTCGGCGGCCATATTTATGTGGCGATCGCGTTGATTGGCGGCGGCATTTGGCACTGTTTGAAGCCCCCGTTTGCTTGGGCCCAAAAGTTGTTTATCTTTTCCGGTGAAGCTTTGCTGTCTTATGCCCTGGGGGGACTTGCCCTAGCTGGTTTTGTGGCAGCCCTGTTTGGCGCAGTCAATACAACGGCGTATCCAGAGGTCTTCTATGGAGCGGCCCTAAAAGTCAAACTGGGAGTTGCCCCCTACTTTGCCGATACCGCCAATTTACCCAATGGCGAACATACAGCGCGATCGTGGCTTGCCAATGCCCATTTCTTCTTGGCGTTTTTCTTGTTGCAAGGGCATCTCTGGCACGCCCTGCGAGCCATGGGTGTCGATTTTCGTCAAATCTCTAACGCTTTCGAACAAAGCGCAGAAACGGCATAAACCGGTCTAAGCCGCCCATTTGCCCAGGCAATGGGCAGCGGCAAGCCAATCAAGCATTAAGGAAAGAGGCTATGACAGCAAATATTGGAGTCGGGCAACAATCGTCGCTCCCTTGGTGGGTTGGCAACGCCCGTTTGACAGAATTATCCGGTCGGCTTTTAGGGGCACATCTTGCCCATGGTGCACTGATTATGTTTTGGGCAGGAGCGATTACCCTTGTTGAGTATTCCCGGTTTACTTCTGATATCCCCATGTATCAGCAGGGATTGCTCCTTCTCCCGAATCTTGCTCGTTTGGGTTTGGGCATTGGCGCCGAAGGACAGGTCATTGACCCCTATCCTTACTTGGCGATTGGTGTCCTGCATTTAGCAGCATCAGCGGTGCTGGCTGCAGGAGGTCTTTATCATGTTTTTCGCGGGCCAGCGGTTTTAAAGGATGGTTCCCAACAAGTGGCCTCGTTTCACTATGACTGGGACAATCCCAAACAGTTAAGCAATATCCTGGGAGCACATTTGCTTTTCCTGGGATTTGGGGCCTTGTTGTTTGTGGGGAAAGCGATGATTTGGGGTGGTCTTTACGATCCCGCGATCGCGAATACCCGCTTGATTACTGCCCCTACACTAGATCCTCAGATTATCTTCGGTTATTTGGTTGGTCTCAATCATGGCGAATGGACGCCATTAGGAATGGCAAGTGTTGAAACGTTGGAAGATGTGGTCGGCGGTCATATTTGGGTAGGTGGACTCGCGATCGCCGGCGGTATCTGGCATCTCAGCACGGAACCCTTCCTTGCCGTTCAAAACCGACTGGTCTGGAATGGGGATGCCATCTTGTCCTATAGTCTAAGCGGCATTGCCTTGGCAGCATTCATTTCGGCCTATTTTGTCGGTTTTAATGACACAGTTTATCCCACCGTTTTCTATGGCGGCGAACGCGCTGAGTTTGCGTCGGTGCAAGTCTTGCTGGGAACTGTGTTTTTGGCAGGACATGTTTGGCATGCCTTGCGATCGCGCACGAACTGGCGTCGTCTTCCTCAGTTTGATGTCGCTCGTGTTGTTGTGGCAGGGTTTGCGTTTCTGTTTGTTGTGATGACTGGGTTAGGTCTTTTGGCAATGGATCAGGTTGTCTTTTAGATAGACCCTTTTCAGGATCTCCTCTCTTGACATATCCCACGCTTCAATCGTGTGGGATTTTTTTTGTTTTGTTCTTAGAAATTTCAGACGAGATTGCAGTAGAGGCCTATGATGCCAATCTACCTCAATTAAACCTCTTTTCGGTTAAGCCACCAAACAGCAACAATCACAGCAAAGATAATGAAAGTTATTCCTGCCCATACTGATAGAGTGGTTTGTTCTGAAAAGATGGTCTTAGCAACTTGCTCTGCCCTTGGTTCGGCAACATTTTCCTCAATTAAGCGTTCCATTGCAACACTATTTTAATTATAGAGTAACGTTTTTTTTACCTCACGCAATCGCGTTTGTTTTTTTATATTTTCTTTAGTAACAATTTCTTACAAGTGATCTGCTTTTGATATTATTAATTTAGTCTTTTGTATAATCAATCATTTCCGGTTCGGTTTCAATTTTAGATAATAGTTGATCTGATGGATTTTCCTCATTGGCATTGCTGATTTTTTGAAAAATCCGATCCAGTAAAAAATTGCTAAAATCGCTAATTACTATTTCTAAATTTCCATTGGGATCGCTTTGATAACCAGAGAGATAAATTTCTCGATGATTACTGCCGGAATAATTGATCAAATAATGTTTATCATTTTTCTTGGTTATTCCAATGTAGAACTTGCACCAAAGCAATGGCTTTAGGTACCTGGGAATTTTCCCTTGCTTTAAAATTAATCCAAAATAGACTCTAATTTCATTGTTATTAATTTGGTAACAATCATCAAGTTTACAGTCTCTACTATCATCAATCCGTACTGAGAAATTCTTTCCTTGATCTGGTCTCACTAAAAAAAGATAGTCAGGATTGGCAATAGTTTTATGAAGTTCATCTTTGATCTCTTTCGTGGCTAGTTTTAAACATTCCTCTAAATAGTCCGTTTTATAATAACGGAACTTATTGAGTTTTTGATCAACTAAATCGGTTATTTCTTGATATGTTGCCATTTTTTGGATTTGCTTCTTGCAACTGCGCGATCGCGTTTCTGAGAAATTGCGCAAATTTCCCAATCCTACGCTGACCAACCGTTACTGGAGTTAAGCGTGAGGACAGGTGCCTTCCGTAGTACGGGGTTAGCGGTTATTATAGACTAAATAAAACTATATTTTGATCAACAAATAATGTGTGAATGTACAAAGTTATTTAAAGATAGAAAAAATGCCAGGACGCAGATTTGAACTGCGGACACGGGAATTTTCAGTCCCCTGCTCTACCGACTGAGCTATCCCGGCAAGATGCAATTGCAAGTTGCGTTCGCTTTCTTAATCGTGCTCTATTAATATAACAGATCTATTGGAAGGTAACAACTCTTCAGAGAAAATTTGTTTCTAACCCGTTTCACGTTACAGTAGATTGAGAAAATCGAAACCTTTGGTCTGCTTTTCCTCATTTATGAGCCAATCCTCGGCAAACGTAATGACTAATGAAGTGCCCTCGGATCAGCCTAAACCCTGGTTGTGGGATCACCTTCCCAATTATCCGATCTCTGTGCAGGGCTGTTCTCCTCGTACCGCCCAGCAGATCGACTTGTTGTTGCTCGCCCTAGAAGCGCTAGAATTAGGAAGCTCAGAACAGATGCTAGCAACAGCACAGGAGCTGAATTTAAGGGATTTGATCCCAAATCGGGTTGTTTTGTGGCGGTTGCGTTGTACCAATCCCTGGCGACGTTCCTATATGCGGCGCTATTTAGGATTAGAAAAAGCCAAAGCCTTGACGATTATCGCCACATCGCGATCGCGCAAGTTGACCTTTCTGATCCGAGAACTTTTATTAGCCGAACAAAAACTGCGAGAAAAAGAACTGCCCATCCAACAAAATTTCCGTTTAGCTTGGTATCTGGGACGATTTCGCGCTCATTTCCGCGGACGCATGAACCCCCGTCGCGCTCGGATTGCTGAGTATCTTGCCTCTCCCGAACAAATCGATGAGTTAGCGCTATCGTTGCTGAAACAACTTCTCTTTGCTACAGGAACAGCGGGGGCACAACGTTTATGGTGCAGTTTATTTGATGGAGAAGTACGATGACCATTCGCCGTGAATACAGCTTACCGAACTGTTCTCTAACTCTAGAAGGTTGGAGTGAGGAGATGGCATTCCATCAAGGGGGAAATGGGCCGCCCAAAATGTCAATTATTGTCAATGCCGAATGTCGTTTTACGGGGAGAAATCATGAATCTTCAGTGTTGCAAGGCGATCGCGATTTTCTCGACAGTTTGGTACGAGTAGTCAACAATTATGCGCAATCGGTTTTAAGCGGCATTAGCCCTCACCCCAACCAAGATTGGGTGGGAGAATCGGTACAAATTGAACCTCTCCCTAACAGCAATCAACATCGCTTGCAGTTTACCCGCACCGAAGATGGCAAGCCGGAAGAAATTATCAAAGTTGATTTAAGCACAGTCGAATTATTTGACCTTGTGGAAGCCATTGACCAGCTTCTCAACGATCAGAGTACCTTACCCGAGCTCAGTTTAAGTTTACAGCCTCATTCTCGCAGTATTCGCCGTCGCGAAGAACCGTTCCGCAAAAAAGCAAAACCGGCATTGACCGGAGTTGCAAGTTTAGCTGCGGCCGCGATCGCGCTATCATTGGTTCCAGTCCCCCAAGTGCGAGAACCGGAGCCCACTCGTTCAGGAGAATCTCGCCGAGAAGAGACGCTGCCGAATAACGGCGGCAATGTCATTCCCTCCGGTATGAAAGAAACCTTAGCCGATGTTCCTCGGATTAACGATTCCCAGCAATTAAACAATTTAGCCCAGCAAATCAGAACCACAGTGGATCAAAATTGGGAACAACGCGGCTTAGTGGAACAATCCTTAAGTTATCGGGTTTGGGTGACCCCCAACGGTGAAATGATTGGTTATGAAGTTCTCTCCGGCGGCAGCCGCAACATTAGCGAAACGCCAGTTCTCCCCAATGTTCTTTCTCCCCTTCCTCAAGGAGAAACCTCGCAACTGGAAGCGGTGGCGGAATTAAAAGTCGTCTTCAACCCCAATGGTATTGTGAATGTCACTGCTGAGTAGTTGCCGAACAAAATTCCAATTCCCCACTCGGACATAGGGTTCTAATGCCGAGAGAACGGTAGCGCCATAGCTGCGATGATTGACGCAACTATCTAGCAGGGTAACCAACCCTTGCTTTTCCCGTAAGGGAACCGCCGCTCGTTGGACTTCTCGCAGGGCAGTGGGTAACAAATAAAGGCGAAACCAATCTTGACGTTTTTGTTTATAGTAAGCGACTTGACCGGCAACCAGCGGATTTTCCAAGGAAGGCAGCGGAATTGTCGTCATAACCAATAAGCTTGGTGTGGCTAAGGCGTGTTGATAGTTTCGCCAAAATTCCCAACTGCAGACTAAAATGCCATTTTCCCTAACTTCAGTGCTTTCGAGGCGCACTCGCGACCCAAATTCCCCTGCTAAGGAAGCAGCTACCTGTCGTTTTAGCGGAACATCGCTGACAAGAATAACAATTAAATGGAGATTAACACTGGCTTCTAATACCAAGTGCCTTAATTTTTCCAGCAATACCGGTTGAAACTTTTGTGTGTTGGGCATAGGAATCCCATCGGGAATATATAAATTAATGGTGTCATGATCGCGATCGGGGGAAAACTTTAGCGCCGTCATTTCTGGCAAGCCCAATTGTTGACGATAGATGGGGGCCTCTTTTTCCCAATCCAAAAATCCCCCAATGAAAACCATGGGCTGTTGTTCCCACAGGGGCGCTAACGTCTCAGCGACAGAAACGGGACAACAGGCAAGGGTAAATTCTCCAGTTTCCCGATGCATATCCGCCCAGAAAAGTTGATTGGCTTGTTGGGCTTGCTGGAAAAATTGACAAAAGCGATGATAGGGCGCTACCGCCTGTAAAGAGAGAGATAGCTTTTCCAGAATCTCTTGTTCCGGTTGATTCAGTAATAAACACTCATAGGGATTTTGCGGGCGATTATAGAGCAGTTTCGTCAGTTCCACTCGCACATTTCGAATGCTCTCTGCTTGTTGGGGATAGTCATTGAGTAATTGATTCCAATCCTGACTCCGCCAACATTGCGTTAATTGGTCTCGTGCCCACTGTTCCAGATGATCGGCTTCATCAAAAATTGTGGGAGCATTTTGGGGCAATCGCCCTTTTTGGAACAAGCGATCCGCAAACCAGTCTTCAGGAGAGACGAGAATTAGTCCGCAATGATCTTGTAAATATGGGGCAGAAACACTATTTAAATCTTCCCATACCCAAACTGGGGTATTGGTTTCCAACCATTCTTTCAATTGGGGAATGGCACTGCTTAACAGTTCCTTTTGTTTGGGTTGGGGAGCCACTACAATGACAGGACGGGTAAATAACAAAGCAGGAGTTAGATAACTAAAACAGTAGCCTGAGGCAGTTCCCGTTTGCATTAAAGCCGGGCGGTTTAAACGCAATGCCCTTGCTGCTAAACGGGCCATTGTTAGATGATGGGGCCAGTTTAGCTCGGGTTGATTGCGAAGAAAGCTACGGAGAAAGGTATGAACTTCTGCTTCTATAACTGTCACGAGAACACTTGAATTTCAATATAACCACCTTAGATCATTATAAAAAGCATCATGAAGCTCGGAATTATTGGTTTAGGATTAATTGGCGGCTCTTTAGGATTGGCGCTGCGATCGCGCGATCATTATGTGCTTGGGGTTTCCCGTCAGGAACAGACTTGTACCTTAGCCCGTCAAAAGGGGATTGTCCATGAAGCCAGTGTTGATTTCTCCCGATTGGCACAAGCGGAAGTGATTTTTATTTGCACGCCCATTGAAGCGATTTTGCCGACTGTCCAACAACTGCAACCCATTTTGTCTTCTGAAACCATTTTGACCGATGTCGGGTCAGTAAAAGCGCCGATTGTGGAAACGGTAACCCCCTTGTGGTCTAACTTTATTGGGGGACATCCCATGACAGGAACGGCCCAACAGGGAATCGCAGCCGCTCAGAGCGGGTTATTTTCCGGAACGCGCTATATTTTAACCCCAACTGAGGAAACGCCCTCACAGGCGCAAACCACTGTAACCGAAATTGTGCAATCCTTAGACACTGAGGTAATGACTTGTTCCCCGGTAACTCATGACCAAGCAGTGGCTTTGATCTCCCATTTACCGGTTTTTGTCAGCAGCACGTTAATTGCAGCCTGTCGTCAAGAACAAGATGCTGAGGTTTTGAATTTAGCGCAAACATTGGCCAGTTCCGGGTTTCGCGATACCACTCGTGTCGGTGGCGGAAACCCTGAATTAGGGGTAATGATGGCCAAGTATAATAAACAGGCGGTGCAACAGGCACTGTTAACGTATCGCCAACAACTCGATAGCCTCATGAGTGTCATTGAGGAAGAAAATTGGGATCAGTTGGAAATGATGTTGGGGGAAACCCAAGGGGCGCGATCGCGCTTTTTATAACGATTCGTGCGAGTTATACAACTCAAAGCCACAGGGAAACAAGTGAACTACTTCTCTTAAATCAAATTATTAATAAAATTGGGAGTTTTGTTGAAATGTTAAATCCAACCAATCAGATCAAACGTACCTTAATTATGGTATTTACTCCTCTCTTCGTTATGGGAGGCGGACTGTCTTTGCAAGCGCAAACCTCGCAAGAATTGCAACCAAAAACAGAAGACACCCCTTCCCTCAGTGAGCAGTACCAAAAAATCATTGAACTGAACAAAGCCAAAAACTTAGCGCGACAAGCAGCAGAAAAGGCAAACGGCGGATTAACGGAATATCGCGCTGAACCTGCTATGCACGGACCCGGACAAAGCACTAATTATGAGCAAATCGAACAAGGCGTTTGGAAATTTAGGTTTAAGGGAAGACGTCCCAGTGAGGAGGAATATACTATTGAAAGTGTCGTTGTAGTTGATATGAATAATAATACAGTTGATGTCGAGTACAACGGTCCTGTTCGTTAATACTCTCTTACCAAAATTCACAGGTCTAGAGCCCATCCTCACCAACGGTCGCAGATTACGCCGAAATCAAATTCCGGCGCCTGCTACGAGCTAAAGGAAGGAGATTTTCGTTTCAATCGCAATCTCCTTCTAAGCTAATGGGAATTTGACTTCTCTTCGCTCTAAAGAGACGAGGATTCTAAAAGGTGGCTTCGTATCAGGACGGGGCTTTCCTTTGGTTCGGGTCTCTTACATTCGGAGGAAACCTCCGAATTAGACCCTCACAGGGTGCTGAAATGAATTCAGCACACAGCCCCTTCTAAAGCCGTGATACTCCGCGTTATTATCTTAGAGTTCCAGATATACAGTCACCGATGGCAGAGTCAATGCTACCCTACTGACCTTGGCTAAACTAATGTTTAGCTGTATCTCTACTTTCGAGTTACCTGCAAGTTACTTTCATACTGCCAAGTCAAATCATTACTTCGTTGTTTAAGTATTAACAGGATTTTTAGTTAGCTCGTTTGGGTTTTTCACCAATTATTGGAGCTTTCTTTAATTATAACAGACACAAAAGACTAAAGTCTTAAAGTGCCATTCATCCCTCAATTTGAAATCGAGGGCTTTCTGGCTGAACTACTGTAAGGCAATAAGTCGTGTCATGCTAGTTTGGAAGTAACGTCGTTTCCCATAGCTGTTTATGCTCAAAGCATTCTTAATTGGCATGATTCGCCTCTATCGTGCTTTAATTTCTCCTCTTTTTCCCCCCAGTTGTCGATTTCAGCCCACTTGCTCCCAATATGCCATAGAAGCAGTACAAGAATTTGGCATCTGGCAAGGGAGTTGGTTAGCGATTAAACGTATTCTACGCTGTCATCCCCTACATCCAGGGGGTTATGATCCGGTTCCCAGTAAAAAAGAGCAAACCGATAACTTCAAGCTCAAAAAAGAGTAACTAAAACAAAAACACCCATTAGTCTCACCAATTATGTCAGTTATTACTGTTGAAAATTTGAGTAAAGTTTATCCAGTTGCCGTTAAAAATACCGGATTAAAAGGAGCAATCAAACATTTTTTTAAACGCAGTTATCGTTATGTTCATGCCGTTAATGATGTGACATTTTATGTGGAACCGGGAGAAATTGTTGGCTTTTTAGGGGCAAATGGGGCCGGAAAAACCACCACGCTCAAAATGTTAACCGGATTAATTCATCCCTCCCAAGGACGAGTGCAAGTTGCTGGTTATCAGCCATTTCGCCGCCAGCATGCTTTCCTCAGACAAATGAGTTTGGTGATGGGACAAAAACAGCAATTATTGTGGGATTTACCAGCAATCGATTCCTTAAAAATTAATGCAGCTATCTATCAAATTCCTGATGCGGAATTTCGGCAACGGGTGGGAGAATTTAGTGAAATGTTGGCGTTAGAAGACAAGCTGAGTAAACCGGTTCGTAAATTATCTTTAGGGGAACGCATGAAGGCGGAATTATTAGCAGCTTTGCTTCATTATCCGAAAGTTTTATTTTTGGATGAACCAACATTAGGGTTAGATGTGAATGCCCAAGCAGCGGTTCGAGAATTTTTAAGAGACTATAATCAACGCCATCAAGCCACCATAATTCTCACAAGTCATTATATGGCTGATATTACCGCCTTGTGTAAGCGAGTCATTTTAATGCACCAAGGGGCATTATTTTATGATGGGGGTTTAGCGGAATTAGTGGAACAATTTGCCCCCTATCGAGAAGTAATGGTGGAATTCGCCCAGGCATTGCCGGAGGAAAAGCTAGCCCAATATGGTGAATTAGAAGAAGTGGAAGGGCGCGAAGCTCGGTTTATTCTCCGTCGAGAAGACTTAACCCAAACCACAACCAAACTATTAAACCAATTAGATGTGGTTGATTTAAAAGTCAGTGATCCGCCAATTGAAGAAATTATTGGCCGTTTATTGCATCAGGGTGGATTTGCTAAAATTGAATCTTCGTGAGCCAGCAAACATTTGTTAATAAAGTTTCAAGAAAAACTGATTAAAACGATTGTACTAGACTTTTCAATAAGCATTGTTTTTCCCTTTCCAAGACCTAATTGAAAGTGATTTTTTGATAGTTGAATTGCAATTTACTGGCAATTCTTTTTCTAATATACGATTTACGTTATTTAAGTTAAACATTTTCCAATAGAAATGGTCATGAAACTATATTATATTCCTTTAACTCGCGCTACTCGTCCTCGTTGGTTATTAGAAGAAATGGAACTGTCTTATGAACTAATTAATGTTGTGGAAAATCCCCATCGATTTGAGCATAAGCAACGCCATCCTCATGGCAAAGTTCCGGTTTTTGTTGATAATTATGTTGCGATTTATGAGTCAACCGCCATCTGTGCTTATTTAGCCGATCAATATCCAGAGAAACAATTTGCGCCTTCTAGTAAAAGCCCAGCGCGAGCGTATTATTACCAATGGCTGTTTTATGCCTCTGTTACTTTAGAGGCTCCTGTTGAGAAATATCTGTTTCAGAAAAATCCTCATTTGCCAGAAAGTTTATCACCCAATAGTGAGCGTCAAAGCCTTTCTCAAGAAGAAATCTTACAGTGGTTTGCTAGAGTTTGCCAGCCGCTGCATCAACATTTGAACAATAATAATTATTTGGTTGAAAATCAATTAACCACTGCCGATATTGTGACAGGGGGCGTTTTGTATTGGGCATTTTTACTAGGCATGATGACAGAACAAACTCTTGTAAAAAATTATCTGATGCGATTAATGGAACGTCCTGCGTTTAAACGCGTTCATGAGAAAAATGTAGAAAACTTAAACTACCCCCAATGTTGAAATCCTTGGCTTAAACTTAAATCGGAGTTGTCTTCTAATATTCTGACATCTGTTTCTGCAGTAATTTCTCCAATAATTCTGGCTGGATTGCCCAACTGTTCCTGTAGCTTTTCTGCAGCAGTTTGAGGCAATGTTAATACCAATTCAAAGTCTTCACCGCCGTATAATGTCCATTTCTTTGCCTTTTCCGGAGAAACCCATTTTGAGACTTCAGCAGGAATTGGAAGCAACGCAGCATTAATCTTTGCGCCTACGCCGCTTGCCCGACAAATTTGCACAATGGCGTCAGCTAAACCATCACTGCTATCCATGCCGCCCACTCGAAATTGCGGCAAGACATTCCATAGCAAAGGCAAAACATCAAAGCGGGGCTTTGGATGTTGATGCGCTTTAATTAATTTCTGACGAGCGAAAGCATCTAATTTGTCTCCTTGTTCAGGATGCAATAATAATTCTAAGCCGGCGCGAGACGCCCCATGTTCTCCTGTGACTAAAATGGCGTCCCCAACTTTGGCATCCTGACGCCGGATTACTCGTTGCGGTTGCACTTCCCCGATGGCAGTAATGGAAATTGCAACAACACAGGAGCGGGTCACATCGCCGCCCCATAACGCCGCTTGATATTG
Source organism: Cyanobacteria bacterium SW_9_44_58 (assembly GCA_003021905.1). Lineage (GTDB taxonomy): Bacteria > Cyanobacteriota > Cyanobacteriia > Cyanobacteriales > Rubidibacteraceae > Halothece. The sequence continues at coordinate 14,715 of PXPI01000119.1, forward strand.
CTGCAAACAATCGCTTAACCCCTGGTAGAGGCGTTCCACCCAGGAAACAGGTACCGTTCCAGTCAGACTTAACCCTACCGTAATTCCCAGGGGCATTGCCCCCATGGCCGCTAAATCCGATAAATTGGCAACCACCGCGCGCCAGCCCACATCTTCCGGCGAGGTAGTGTGAACGTCCGGTTGGGCCATTCCATCGCTAAAGTGCACGCCATCAACGAAAACATCCGTGGTAACCGCCAGGGAATGATCGCTGGTGCAGCTGCCAACTACAGCAGCATCATCCCCAATGATTTCAGGAGAACAAAAGCTGTGCAATTTAGCCAACAGCCCTTGTTCGCCAATGTCTGCAACTGTGAGATCAGCTGGTTGTGTCATCGTCGCTGTTGGCAACGGTTTGGGTTGCGTTGGGACGTTCTAGGTTTTGTAGGCCATTCACCACAGTGGCAGAAATCATTTTATCTCCTTCCTTAATATCTTCTAGAATTTCCTCGCCCTCAACGGTATAGCCGAAGACAGCATAGCGTCCGTCCATAAAGTTATTTCCCGGGGGCGTTAATTCCGAATCAAACTTGAAGAAGAAAAACTGAGAAGACCCGCCATTGGGATCGCTGCTGGGACGCGCGATCGCGACCGCGCCATCGGCGGAAAAAGGAAGGACTGGCTGGTCTTGATACCGTCCAAGTTGTTCCAGGGTTGCGCCATAAATGGGTTTTTCATCCCCTCTAACCAGAATTTCTAAAGGAATCGAGCGATATTCACCGGTTTCAGGATCAATAAAGCCTTCTTCCGGCCCCGGCGGATCCCCGGTTTGTACGGCAAAATCATTAACACGGTTAAATTCTAACCCATCATAGAAACCGCGATCGACTAAATCGACAAAGTTTCCGGCACTAATGGGGGCACTATAGCCATCGGCAATAACGGTTAAATTGCCTTTGTTGGTTTCCACTTCGACAGTGGCTCGGCCTTTCAACTGAGGCAAATCGGAATATTCTTCCGGAACTTCAAAGGGAAATTCCGCCACTAGCAGGGCTTCGAGATCATCAAGCTGTTGCAAGATATTGCGACGGGTAATCCAAACCTGGGAAATATCGCGTTTGTCAACAATTTCTCGCAACTCATTGACATTCTCCTTAATCTCAGGAAGCAAGGCTTCAACTTGTTCGCGATTCTCTTCCGGTGTGTTGGCCAATAACTCATCCCTTTGTGAATTGAGAACCCGACTGGCATCTTTAACATCCCGATTAATGGGGCCCCAACGTTTTCCTCGCAATTGCAAGCCAATATCTTCAATACTGCGTTGGAGTTTCCGTGCGGGATAATTTTCAAAGGGCAGAGAGTAACGCAACAATGTGGTCGGGTCGGTAATTGCTTCGCCTTTGGGAAGCAGACTTTCTCGTTTGTTTTGATCTTTCTCGGGGGAATCCTGCCCGAAGTCCCACCAGGCACCGCTCAGTCCAAGGGAAAGACTAATTAATAATAAGGTAAGAACACTAGTTTTTAGTAAAGGGCGTAACTGTCCTAGCCATTTCAATGGTTTTAACATAGCTGGTTTGGGTTTCTAGGAGAACATCTAAACCTTAATGTACACGCTTGTTAGTCTCCCTATCAAATGTCGGTGGGATCAAATTCGTGTAAGGAAAGCGCTCATCAGGCACTCTCCCATTGCAACCGGCTAATGCAAACGGTTGCCGCTATCTATATCAAACCAATGCAGCCCAGTATTAGGAAGGGCTAATGCTATCTGATCGCGATCCCAGTTTTGATCGGCAGGAATTAAACTGCGAAGGGTTTTCTCCGACCCTTCAATCTGAACTGTCAACAATTGTTCTTTCCCTAAATCTTCTACCAAAATTACTTTCCCACGCACCACTTGTTCATCGCTTTCTGCGGCTAAGCGGACATCTTCCGGACGGATGCCTAATATGATTTGCCGAGGAATCTCTGACAAGTCAGGAAGATTAATCCCAAAGTCTCCTAACATCGCCTGTTGTCCTTTACAATTTAAGGTCATAAGATTCATTTGCGGACTGCCCATAAAGCCAGCAACAAAACTATTGGCAGGATAATTGTAAATTTGATAGGGAGTATCCAATTGTTGCAACACGCCATCGTAGAGTAAAGCAATGCGGGTAGAAAGTGTCATGGCCTCGGTTTGGTCGTGCGTTACATAAACCACTGGTTTATTTTGCGACTTAAAAATCTGTTTAAGTTCTGCCCGCACTTGTTCCCTTAGCAAGGCATCCAAGTTGCTTAAGGGTTCATCTAACAAAAACACTTCCGGTTCCCGGACCAAAGCCCGTGCCACAGCAACCCGTTGCCGTTGTCCGCCAGACAGTTGACCCGGTTTGCGGTCTAACAGAGATTGGTCTAAGTCGAGTTTTTGGACAACCTCACTGACTCGTTTCTGAATTTCCCCACTAGGGGTTTTGCGAATTTTCAAAGGAGAGGCAATATTGTCGGCAATGGTCATGTGAGGATAGAGGGCATAACTTTGGAAAACCATGGCCACATTCCGTTCTCCTGGAGGAATATGATTCATGGTCTTGCCATTAATCGCCACTTGTCCCTGGGTGGGTTCTTCTAAGCCGGCAATTAAGCGTAGGGTGGTTGATTTGCCGCAGCCGGAGGGACCGACAAAGGTGAGAAATTCCCCATCGTCAATATCCACGGATAAGTCTTTGATGGGAATGGTAGTGGCATTATATTCTTTACGCAGGTTTTGGAGTTGTAATTTAGCCATTTTTCCAGTAATAAATTATGAATACAATTATCGACTTCCTATCCTTTAACAGCACCAGCGGTTAGTCCTTGGACAATCCGACGTTGGAAAAACAAGACAACTAAGACTAAGGGAATCGTTCCGGCAACCGTAGCAGCAGCAATGGGACCATACGGAATTTCAAAAATCGAAGAGCCACCAATTTGAGCGGTTGCTACCGGAATCGTTTTCATACTTTCCTTTGTGACAAATGTTAAGGCAAAGATAAATTCATTCCAAGCAAAAATAAAGGCCAGAATTCCGGTGGTTACTAAGGCTGGAACCGTCATGGGCAAGACAATTCGCACTAGCATTTGCACCGTATTATAGCCGTCAATTTTGGCAGAATCTTCTAATTCTTTGGGAAGCTGTTGGAAAAACGTTCTTAAAACCAAGATGGTTAAGGGTAAATTTTTTCCCGCATAAGGAATGATCAATGCTAAATAATTATTGCCTAAATTCAGGGCTTTCACGACTTCAAACAAGCCTAAAAACAGTAAAACATAAGGAAATAGGGTCACAATTAAAACAATTGCCACTAATACTTTTTCGCCGGGAATGCGCAATCTGGCTAAAGCATAAGCAGCTGGCGCCCCGGTTGCTAAGGCAATTAACGTTGCTGTCGCTGCGACGAATAAACTATTCAAAATATAGAGGAGAAACGGGCGACGATTAAATAAATTAATGTAATGATCGAAGGTTAGTTGGTCTGGATTGGGTAAGTAAACATTGGGAACTGTGGCAATGGCATCATTTACCTTAAAGGAAGTAAGAACCTGCCAGAGGGCAGGAGCAAGACAAAAAATAACAACAAAAGCAATGCCAAAGCCCAGCGCAATTTTGCGTTTCGGAAGGTTAGGAGGTTGAGGTTGAGAGGCTGTTTCTGAAGATGCTTTATTTTGTGCGATAGTCATTTTTTATTGTTCTCCGGTTACATTCACGTCAGTTTTCGAAAGAATAAATCCGGCAATCGCAACAGCAATAATTAAAATCAAGAAGGTAATGACAATTAACGCCGCGCCATACCCAAAGTCTAAATAGCGCATGACGGTATCATAAATATACAAAGAAACGGTTTCTGTGGAACCGGCGGGTCCGCCCCCTGTCATGACTGTTACTAACTCAAAAATGCCAAAGGCTTGGGCAAACCGGAATAATAAGGCAATAATCATTTGGGGCGCAATTAGGGGTAAGGTAATGGTAAAGAAATTCTGAATGGGAGTTGCCCCATCAATGGATCGCGCTTCGTATAAATCTTGGGGAATGGCTTGCAATCCGGCTAAAAGAATCACGGCAATAAAGGGCGTGGTTTTCCAAACATCGGCCAGAATCAGGGCAAACATGGCGCGGGTGGGATCCCCTAACCAAGTAATCCCCGAATCAATAATGCCTAAGCCTCTTAGAATATCGTTAACTACTCCATATTGGTCATTAAAAATCCATTCCCAAGCTAAGCCCATCACAGCAGTGGGCAAAGCCCAAGGCAGAATCCCAATGGTTCTAACAATGCCTCTGGCGCGGAATTGTTGATCTAAAACCAAGGCAATAATAATGCCAAATAGCAGCTCTAATAGCAGAGAGAAAAAGGTAAAAATGGCGGTATTGCCTAAACTGTTCCAAAATCGCCCATCGCCAAACATACGGGCATAATTTTCCAACCCGGTGAATATGGGTTCCAGTTGAGTTCCCAAGTTTTCTGTAAATAAACTGAGCCAAAACGCTCGTCCAATAGGATAGGCAAATACCAAAATGAAGATGATTAAAGCCGGTAAAGACAGCAACCATCCAGTTAGTTGCTCACGCTGTCGAATGGAGTTGAGTTTCATACTGTCACGATTGAGAACGCTTCAATAAGGTGCGGGTTTCTCGGGCTGCGGCATTCATTGCTTTTTCCGGTTCCATAGTTCCCGCGATCGCGGCGCTGAGATAGCGTTGCAAAATATCGGAAGCCTGAGAATATTGGGCAATGGGGGGTCGCAATACCGCATTTTCAATAACATTCAAAAGCTCAGGCAAATAACTATACTTTTCCACTAACTCAGAATCATTGAATAACTCTCGTCGACTGGGAACATACCCGGTTTGGAGCGCATATTTCTTTTGGGTTTTCGCCTGACTAAAATACTTGACAACGCGCCAAGCTTCTTCGGGATGGTCAGTATTTTTGGCAATTCCCATTCCCCAACCGCCTTGACAAGCGCCGTTGCTTCCTTTGGGAGCATGCGGCATGGGTTTAATGGCAAACTTGCCAGCAATATCCGATTCTGAGGCTAACCCATACACATAGGGCCAATTTCTAAGAAAGGCAGTCTCGCCATTTTGAAATAAACGCCGGGTGGGTTCTTCACTATAAGTCGTTACACCGGGGGGAGAAACATTTTCTTCAATGGTACTTCTGAGAAACTTGACGGCTTCAATGGCATTGGGTTGATCCAGCCCCACTTCCAACGTCTCAGGGTTCACCCAAAAGGCATCAAATCCTTCTAAAATTTCCACAAACATAGCAGAAAGCCCTTCATATTGCTTTCCTTGCCAAACATAGCCCCAGTCGGTATAACCTTCCTCTTGCAGGGCTTGGGAAATTTTCATGAGTTCGGAAAAGGTCTCGGGAGGTTCATAGCCAGCGTCTTTTAACCAGTCGCTGCGGTAATAAAGCATTCCAGCATCAGACCGAAAGGGCATGCGGTAGAGGCCGCCATCATACATTCCCCCATTCACATCGCCATCGAGAAATTGGTCCAGCTCTTCTTGAGAAACGCGGTCTGATAAATCTTTCAACCACCCTGCCGCTGCAAACTTCGGGGTCCAAACAATATCCATGTAAACCAAGTCATAGGGCGATTCTCCTAATAAAAAAGCAGAGGTATAGAGATCTTCGACTTTATTTGTATCATTGGGGGCTTCAACAATCTCTAAATTGATATCAGGGTTTTCTGCTTCAAAATCTTTGACAATGGGTTCCAGTTGCGCTGCTTCTAAGGCTTGAATTAAAACTTTTACCGTAACGGGTTGTTGACTTTGTACAGCAACAATTAGCAATGGAATAGATATAACTGTTGCCAAAAAAACGATCAAAGGTTTTAGTTTTTTGCGAATTGATATCCCTCGAAAAAATGATTTTACAGTTTCCTGGAGTCTCATCATAGTATCATTGCAAACTTTTATCTGGATTGCATGGCAGAAGAAGTTAATAAATCCCAAATCGGTTGTTGGCTTAAACATTGCCAATGACAGGCATAAAGATTGGGAATTTGTACGCCAATACTTGCGAGGGCAGGGGCTGCTGGAAATGGCCAGACGCGATCAAAAATTAAGGTGTCATCTTGAAAGCCGAATTGAATTAAATAAACCGCAGGTTGCGCTGAAAGCGACTCTAACAGTTGATACCCTAGCCCATACAAAGATTGCCGTTTGTTATCGGGAAATTCTACTGGTTGCTGATAAGAATTGGGGAGTTCTCCTTCACCGATGACTTCCCCATACATAGGGCTTTTAGCCGTGAGGACAATGGGTAGCCAATAGTTGCCATGCCAAACTTGTTTAATGTTATTGCCAGTTCGCAGATGGAGATTGTCTTCTACCCATTGGCGAGTGCCTTTAATATCCCGGCAAGTTCGAAATAGCTTAGCGGCAGGAAACTCAAATTGCGGCGGCAGTTCAATGGTTAAAGGACAACAGATCCAATTCGGGTCATTGGGATCGTAGGGATTATTGGCATTTAAAAGCTGGTGAGCGGCAACAACTGTAACCGTGGTGTCTTCTTTACTTGGAAAGGCAATGGCCTCTTTCAGCGTTGCTGTCATTCGCTGGGTCGCGGGAGAACCAGCAACAACTGTGCCTTGATTGGACACCTGATTCGCGTTAATAATGATTAAAACCTTATACATTCCCGTGGCTAGAAAGTTGGCTAGAGTCACAGATTATTTTCGATTTTTAAAGGGATTCTGCTGTGATAATTGGTCAGCGTTTTAGAGAGCAGACAACTCCCAGAATAGTTATAATACATTTTCTTAAACAGAAGGCGCCTGCTCTGAGTGTTGCTCAATGTCGTTATCCTGATGAGTACCATTTCTTACGGATAAGCGCTCACTTAATATTTGCACTTGCCCTTGGAGTTGTTGATTTTGCTGCTGTAATTTTTCTACCTTTTCCTTAACCGGTTTCATACGCTCAGCAAACTTTTGGCGGTAGATTTGCGGTAAGTCTTGCAGCATTTGTTCCAAGGTTTGATTTCTCTTGGTAAGAGTCTTTACTTTATTTCGCAATTCTTTAATTTCAGCATCGCGATAGGAAATTTGCCTTTGGTCAAAGTTGACTTGTTCTTCAATATCAGCAATTTGGGCTTTAAAACGCGCTAGTTGCGATTGATCTTCTTCTGAGGCTACAGTTTGGGAAGTAGCATCCGGTGTTTTTTTGACCAACCGAAATAGTTCTTGCGAAAGTTGTTCCACAAGTTGGTCTCGCAGTTGCAATTCCCCTTTGAGATGGGAAATTTCGGCTTTGAGAGTTTCTAATTGGGAAGATTCAGCCTGACTCACGATTCTATTTAGGGCAACTGTTTTTTTTCAACCGGCTTAAAAAATTAGAAGCACTTGTAAGTTACTTTAGCATTTAGCTAGAGAGTTGCGTGAGGTTAAAACAAAACAATGCAAAGATTAGGAATTACTATTGCTTTTTTTATCATTGCTCTGGCAATGGTTTTTATGGCAGTGATCTCAATTCAAAATATTCAGCCGATTCCTCTTGAATTTTTAATTTTCCGTTCTTCGGCAGCAATTCCGTTCGGGGTGCTGTTAGCGTTTAGCTTTAGCTTGGGATTGATTCTGGGGGCAACTATTCCATTTGTCAAGCCATTGCAACGGTTATTTACTGGCGGCGGGAATTAACGTTAACAGCATAGAACACTCCCTAAAAAAATTATCAGTGGTGCAAGAACCGCAGAAATTTTCGATATACTGTGGAATGGAAATTTGATTGGGAGGAATCATGGAAATCGGACAAAAAGTAAAAGTCTTTCGCTTGCGCGATCGCGTCTCTTCCGAAATTATGGATAAACTCGGAAAAGTGGGCACGATCCAAGATTATAAAATGACTGACGGCAGCGGTGTGGGAGCCGTTGTCGCGTTTGATGACAATACCACCAGCTGGTTCTTTGAAGATGAACTGAAAGCTGTTGAGCAACCCGTAAAGAATTAATTGCCCATGATTTTAACGTTTCTCGGGAAAGGTGGCAGCGGTCGCACCACCCTCGCGATCGCGGCTGCGCAACGGCTATCAAAAGAAGGGAAACGAGTGCTGTTAGCCACTCAAGATCCCACAACAGAATTTTTGCTAGAAACGCCGCTGAGCACCGAACCCACCAGCATTAGCGCTCAGTTTTGGGCGGTCAAATTGCAAGCTGCTGTTCTCTTAGAAGAAAGTTGGGAAGAGATCAAAAAGCTAGAGGCGCAATATCTGCGTTCTCCGCTTCTCAAAGAAGTTTATGGGCAAGAATTATCGGTTCTGCCAGGGATGGATCAAGGTCTTGCCCTCAATGCCCTTCGCGAGTATTATGAAAGCGGGCAATATGATGTCATTATCTTTGATGGCACTGGCGACTTAAATCTATTGCGGATGTTTGCCATTCCCGAACATCTCAGTTGGTACATCCGCCGTTTTCAAAACTTGTTCCTCAATTCGGATTTAGGAAAAGCCATTTCGCCATTTATTCAACCCATCAGCAGCGCCATTCTCAACGTCACTTGGACCGCAGAAGACTTAACTAATAACCCCAATGCCAATCAAGCCAACCAAATGCTGGAAAGAGGGAAAACAGCCCTGCGTGAAGGAAACGTTGCGGGATATTTGGTTGCCGATGACGATCCCTATGCTCTCAAAACGGCGAAATTTTTATGGGGAAGTGCGCAACAGAGCGGCTTAACCATTGCCGGTGTTTTACTCAACCGAGAAACCCAAGTGCGAGAGGTGGTGAATTCAGAATTTGCTCCCCTACCGGTGACTGCTGTTCCTGCCATTGATTCAGGAGAATGGGAATCGCTGGGCAATGCTCTCCCGGACTTAGTAGGTGCCATTTCCCAAGCCCCGCCCACAGTAGAAATTGATCGAACTCAGCGCACAGTAAAAGTCTTTCTCCCTGGGTTTAGCAAGAAAGAAATTAAACTGACTCAACCGCAAACGCAACAAGAAATTGCCATTGAGGCAGGCGATCAACGACGAAATATCGAACTGCCGCCGCCGTTGAAAGGGCAACCGGTAACGGGAGCAAAATTCTTAGAAGATGGTCATCTCTTAGTTTCCTTTTGATAACTGGTTTGGGGAATTTCTCGTTACCCTGAAAACAGATTGCAAAATTTGAAGCGCTAGCCGCGAACGTCTATGTCTGAATCGAGCTCTTCTCAATCCCCCGAACAACAGGAACAACAAGAAAACCGCTCGGGAAAAACCCGTCAGATGCTCGGGATGAAAGGGGCTTCCACCGGTGAAACGTCTGTGTGGAAAATTCGCATCCAGCTGATGAAGCCTATCACTTGGATTCCCCTAATTTGGGGCTTAATCTGTGGCGCCGCTTCTTCGGGGAACTTTCACTGGCAACTGGAAGATATCGTGAAAGTTGCTACTTGCATGCTCCTTTCCGGCCCCTTGATGACGGGATATACTCAAACCCTCAACGATTTTTACGATCGCGAAATTGACGCCATCAATGAACCCTATCGCCCGATTCCCGCCGGTGCTATTTCCGTACCGCAAGTGGTTGCTCAAATCTTGTTCTTATTAGCGGCAGGATTCGCGATCGCGTTTGCCTTAGATCAATGGGGCGGCAATGCCTATCCCAAAATTACCATCATTACCTTAGTTGGCACTTTCTTGGCTTTTATTTACTCGGCGCCGCCGCTCAAGCTCAAACAAAATGGTTGGTTTGGCAATTATGCCCTCGGCGCAAGTTACATTGCCCTTCCTTGGTGGGCCGGACATTCCTTGTTTGGCAATCTCAATGGGACAATTATTATCCTCACCCTCATCTATAGCTTTGCGGGCTTAGGCATTGCTGTGGTGAATGACTTCAAGAGCGTCGAAGGCGATCGCGCTTTAGGATTAAAATCGCTTCCCGTCATGTTTGGCGTCGGCGGTGCAGCGTGGATTAGCGTGTTGATGATTGATCTATTTCAATTGGGCATTGCCGGCTATTTAATGAGTATTCAAGAAAATATTTATGCCACAATCTTGATCCTGCTGGTGATTCCGCAAATCACTTTCCAAGATATGTATTTCCTACGCTCTCCCTTGGAAAATGATGTCAAATATCAAGCGAGCGCCCAGCCATTTCTAGTTTTAGGAATGCTGGTTACCGGTTTGGCACTGGGACATTCCGGAATCTAGATACTGCGGACAAGGGGCTAGTGTGCCCTTTGTCTGGCACCACTGTTAGAGACGAATGTGTTTAATGTCCTGTCGCGGATCTTCGGTGCGGTTAGCCTGGATTTTTTCGTATAATTCGCGCTCAGCGGCACTGACGTTTTTCGGGGCAGCAATTTGAACCCGAACCAACAAATCGCCTCTTTGACCTTTGGGTTTAGTCCATCCTTTCCCGCGCAATCGCAAAGACTGGCCGGAACGGATACCAGCAGGAACTTTTACAGAAACTGTCCTATCCGGGGTAGGAACATCGATATTGCCTCCTAAAACGGCTTCATCAGGGGGAATCGGAACTTCACAAACTAAATGGTCATCTTCAAACTGGAAGAAAGAATGGGGCTGCAGTTCGACATTGAGATATAAGTCGCCTCTTTGTTGACCGTAAGGACTGGGTTTTCCTTTCCCCGGAACGCGAATGCGACTGCCCGATTTTGCCCCGCCTGGAATCCGGACATTAATGACTTCATTACCTAAACTCAGACGTTTTTGTACGCCATGGAAGGCTTCGCTAAAGGTCAGGCGAATCGTGGCTTCTGCATCGGCACCAACAGCAGCGCCGCTGCCAAACCCGCTGCTAAAGTCGCTAAAGTCAGTAAAACCTGCTCCACCACCGGGAGAAGTACGATAGGTGTAACGAGTCCGTCCTCCCCCAGTGGTGCTAAAGCGTCCTAAGAGTTCGTCGATAAATTCTTCAAAACTGCCATATTGGCTAAAGTCAAAGCCTCCCATGTCAGTGCCGAAGCCAGTAGTACGGGTACGGGCGCCGCCACCGCCTCGTTGTTGAAATTGATCCGCTTGTTGCCAATATTGACCGAATTGATCGTATTTTTTCCGTTTTTCGGGGTCAGAAAGGACTTCGTAGGCTTCGTTAACTTCTTTGAACCGGTTTTCGGCTTCTTTATCGTTGGGATTGCGATCCGGATGATACTTTAGCGCCAGTTTGCGATAAGCTTTCTTAATATCGCTGGCACTGGCATTTTTGTCAACGCCAAGAATGGAATAATAGTCCTTAAAGTCTGTTGTTGCCATAGCTTCCTCTATTTTTTAATGTGACTGCTACTGGTAATTTCAAGGTGAGAGTCCGGTAATGAGCAAATTATAAGAATGTGTCTTCTGCCGAGCTTCCCCTTAAAATAAGGCAAGTTTGGGGAAGCTTCAGTAAAAAAGGGGAACAATTAGCATTATTAATTCACAATTAGGGGGATTATCTCAGATACAGCCTAGCAAAGTCTGGAAGGGAGAGAAGTTCGGTTTTTGCTGTCTTGTCTAGTGGCAATTTCCCCCTTTTAACAACAGGTAAGATTAAGTTGAGTTAAGGTTTCTTTACGTTTTGTTACATTAGAAACAGATGGAAACGTTAAAGTAGCCGCGGATGACCCTAGATATTTCCCAAAAACGAGACTGGCTGCGCGATCGCGCTCTAGAATTATTCATTTATCCCAGTATTTGGGTCGCTTTCGCCCTGGCATCGCTCACTGCCTTTTCCCAGGCAATGATGGGCTTAGAAACGGACTGGCGGCCAACTCTATTTGTTTTTTTAGTTGCACTGATTCCCTATAATCTGGATCGTCTTTTTGATACCTATATCCAGAAAAGTTCCGATGAAAAAGTACAGGCCTATTTTCGCTCGAATTTTGGTCTTTTTGCCTTGCTAGGCGTTGCGATTTTGGGAGTTGCGGCCTTGCTCTGGTTTGCCCCGATGACAGTGCGTTATGTCAGCCTGGCTGTGGTATTTCCCTTGGTTTATGGGGCACCGATTTTTCCCCTTTCCAGACAAAACCGGCGACAATGGTATCGGCTAAAAGATATTCCCGGTTCTAAGGCTTGGATTGTTTGTGCCATTATCACTTATGCCGCGATCGCGCTTCCCCTGGCTTATGCCCAAGCCCCGTTTGATCAAAGGGCAGCCCTAACGACTTGTTTTATTTTTGCCTTTGAAGGATCCAATGCCAACCTATTTGATATTCGGGATTTAGACTCGGATGCCCAAAAAGGGGTATTAACCTTGCCGCGAATGGTGGGAATTGAAGGAACTCGCTTGATTCTTGCTTTGATGAATCTTTTAATGCTAGGAATAATTGTGGGCTATGGGAAAACAGCGATGGTTCCCTTTTATCCGGAAATTTTCAGCGCGACTATACTTACCTTGCTGTTGATTTGGACCGTTGATGAAAACACACCACGCTTATTTTATGATTTAATGATCGACGGATTATTATTGGTTCCGGCAATCATTTATTTTTCAAGCGTCCTTTAGTTTTAAATAATCTGAATTAAAGCAACAACGATTATGAATCATGAAAGATATTAACGTAACTATCAATAATCAAACTTACTACGGCAGTTACGAGATCAATGATAATGTCATGACTGTCTATTTTGAATACGGTAACAATAGTAAGTCGGAATCTATCGGTTCAGCGAAAGAAGCAGCCCTTGCTAAGGTTTTGCTCACGGAAATGGTAATGGATTTGCTAACCAATTAATAAATAGACTGCTTAAAAAATAAAAATACATAAAATGCCGGAAGTTTAAACCGGCACCCTACTTTTAATACCAAATCAAACTGATTTTTCAGCACCGTACCTCACATTTTCATGGCAATACATTCCATCTCAACCAAAGCCCCTTTCGGCAAGCCTGAAACTTCAATACAAGCCCGTGCTGGGGCAGTTTTGGGATCGAAATAGCTTCCGTAAACTTTATTAACAGTACTGAAATTGCTCAAATCAGTAACATAAATCGTTGTTTTGACCACATTTTCCCAGCCAACATTTGCCGCTTTCAAAATGGCTTCTAGATTTGCCATGACTTGTTTCGTTTGTGCCATAATATCTCCTTGTCCTACCAAAGAACCGGTGCTGGCATCGAGGGCAACTTGTCCAGAAACAAACACGAATTCACCGCTAGCGATAATGCCTTGATTATAGGGACCAACTGGCGCGGCCGCTTGTTCCGTTTGAATAACTCGCTTATTACTCATCGTTAGAAATAATGCTTAATCCAGCTCTATTATTTCATGAATCATGCTCACTTCAACCGCTAAGTTAGGATATCCTTTAATGTAAATGACTCTTTCCAATGAATTGCTTGATGTCTTGCTCAAATTCAGTTTAAAAGTTTAGTGATTAATTCATTAATGATCTAATTTCCACACCAAACTGGAAACAAAATTGGTAACAATATGCGCAACAATTGGAATCAGCAAATTACCGCTAACAATGGTAATCGTGCCTAAAATCAAGCCGACCGCAGTTGCCCATAAACCATAGGGCCATTGTTGCGCCCCGCCGAGGTGAAGGACCCCAAATAAAACACTTGAGACCGCTACAGCAATGACACCGGAACCTAAGGCAGGAATCATGACCCCGCGAAACAGGAGTTCCTCGCTTAATCCAGGCAACAGTCCCAACCACAGGGTATCAGGAACGGCTAAGGGGTTGAGCACTAATTCTAAATAATACTGGGCACTGCGCCGATAGGCAGGCCAAATTTTATAAATGCCGCTACTCGCTAAAATAATTAATCCAGCTATCCCTAAACCAATTAAAAATGCTTCTAAACTCAAGGAAATGGGAAACAAGGCGACAGATCCGAAATACTGCCAACTTTTAGCAATAATTAATAAGACAATAGCAGTAATCCCCATAATGGTTAAAACTTGGGGACGGGTTAAGGGTTCAAATTCAAAATTGTTAGGATTAGTCACGATAATTTCTGATTAATTCAGACGACATAAAGACGACCCGGAGGCACGCAACGCCTCGGGATGAATCCCGCTGCGCTGGGCAATTAATCCCCCTAATGCCTCTAAATACGACTTGACCCGAATGGGTTTAATGCCAAGGGATTCGGGGGGGACTTCCATTGTAGTTTGATTCTCTTCCACGGCAAGAATTTGCGCTTGCGATTGACTGAAGCTGAGAAGGGCACTGCTGCCGCAAGCATCAGCCGGAATCACAACAGCATCCACATCTTGCATCGTGATATCAGAGGGATGATCGGCTTGCGTTACCAATTGGGGGGCGCGAGATAACCCCACCAAGACGCAAGGCAGGAAGGTATAGCCTAATTCTTCAGCAGCCGCGCGAGGAGAAACCTTGGGATCTGCCGGAAGCGGGGTTAACGCTGGGGCATGGGCACAAGGAATTTGAAATTCCCGGACAATGAAATGGGAAATAATCGCTTCTGCCCCAGCTAGGGCATCCACGCCTTTTCCTTGGCGATAGTTGGCCAGGGTTTGGGATTCTAAGTTATCAGGAAAACGGGCCACGACCGCGATCGCGCTGGCATTGCTTTTTTCAATTAAAACCTCCGCTGCCCGCAATAAACTATCGGGATGGCCAATGGTTCCCCAACTTGCGCCGGATTTGGCCGTTCGCAGCTGCACATCTAAGGGAGTATCAGTGATGACATAGTCAGTAACCGCTACTCCGAGGGTTGTTTTAACAGCCTCTGCTGCTTGGAGATGGCGCAACTGTAAATCCGACTCCATGCCTTGGTCTAAAATTAAGCCGACCCGGTTTTGATGTACCGGACGCAATCCCCACTTGCCCGCAGCAAATTGATCTAAGCCATAGCCCTCCACATAATACAGATTGGGCAATGACCAATACAACTGCGCCCCATTGAGAACATTGGGATGAGTAACCACGCGATCGCTGATCTGCGCGATCGCCCGCGCAACAGGTAAGGCATCGCCGGCATATCCGCCGATACTTGCCCCAATGCCGGTAGGAACCATTAAAACAACAGTAAAGGGACGTTGCAACACTATTTTTGCGTCACAATCGCTTCCAGTTGCGCTTTTTGTTTCTGGGAATCGACTTTGGTAATTGCCCAGCGCAGGGGTTTCCCCCGTTTAGCGAGTTCGGCTTCAATTTGTTGTTGAAGCGTTACTGGGGTTTCACTCAGATTGATTTCCGCTTCAATAAAATGCGTTGTCATGGTTGTTTTTAAGTTGAATCTGTATGAATGATTGCCTCTATTATCTTTAAAACTTACCACGACAGGCGTTAGAGTAGCGCGATCGCGTGTCTGTAATATCAGAGTTCAATTAAGCAATGCCCAAACATCGTTCCCAGAATCTAGCCATCATACCAATTCTCAAAAGTGGCTAGAGAGATACTGCATCACACATCTCTACAAACTGGGGTTAAATTTTCAGTGACTTTTGATAAACGGTATCATTTTCTTCCCGAAAATACGACTAAACCTGGACTTTAGCTGTTGCCTGTTATAGCTAAACCACCAACTGATTAAGGCAAGAAATCATCGTCTAACACCTGTTCCAGAGAATAATACTGATCTGGCATTTTAATTCCTGACTTAAGTTCAGCTATTTTCTTCGCTTTTCCATACAAATATTCCAAACGAATTTGCAGATGATTCTTTAAATTGGTTGTTAACTTGGATTCCAGTTGGGCACGAAAATTAACTTTCGTAACAAATCAGCTTGTTGTTGAAGCCATAAGTCGTATTCTTGATCAATGTCATACATCGTAAAAATAGCCTTGATCACTGCTCATTTTTCCATTTTTCCCATAAATCGGGGCGACGTTCCTGGGTGCGTTTAATTTGCTGTTCTCGCCGCCACTGGGCGATCGCGCCATGATTCCCAGAACGCAATACCGGCGGAACTTCCCACCCCCGAAATACGGCAGGTTTGGTATATTGCGGGTAATCTAGCAATTCGGTTTCAAAACTCTCGGCTTTGAGAGAATCAGCTTTGCCAATAGTACCCGGAAGCAAGCGAATCACCCCATTAATCAAGGCTAAGGCTGGAATTTCCCCACAGGTTAAAATAAAATCGCCCAAGGAAACTTCACGGGTAACTAAATTCTCGCGAATACGTTCATCGACGCCTTCATAATGACCGCAAATTAAAACCAATTGATCATACCCATAAGCCAATTCTCGGAATAAGGGTTGATTCATCGGTTCTCCCTGGGGTGTCATTAAAATCACCTCTTGGGAGGGCAGTTGGGGCAACGACTCCACCGCCGCAAACATGGGTTCCGGTTTCAATAGCATACCCACACCGCCGCCATACGGTTCATCATCCACACGGCGATGTTTATCAAAGGCAAAATCCCGAGGGTTCACAAAATTAACCTCGGCAATCTTTCTCTGGATTGCTTTTCCAACTATCCCAGAGTTGAGGGGAGAGTCAAAAAAATTGGGGAATAAAGTAATAACGTCAAAACGCACGATTGATTTTTATTGCAGGGTGAGTCTTAGAATATACCAGAATTGAACTCTGGCACTGGGCATTCTCCGGCGGCATGCAGGAATTGGCACGCACACCCCCATTGCCTGCTGTTACCGTTGGTTAATTATTCTAACAATAGCTCCCACTTTCGGGGAATCGATTATACCAACGTAAGCACTAGAATAGGGGTAGCGCCGTATTGGGCTATTGGATCAGCAAGTTCAACGCAAGTGGAATGTCTCATCAGGTGAACCAACTTTTATTCCCGGCTAGTTCCGAATTTACCGCACTTTGCCGTTTTGAAGTCAGTAATTTACAAGAACGATTAAAAGCGGATCACGGTGCTGTTTATTTAACAAAAGAACTGCAATCAGGAACGCGACAGTTAATTCCGATTGTTATCTATCCAGAAGCAGATAGCGAATGGGAAGAAGCATTTGAAGAAAGCACCATTATTGAATCCGAAGAAAACAATTCTTTATCAAATAATACTTCTTCTGAATTATCCTCAATTCCCATGGCTTCTGATGATCTTCCCGCACAGCTAACCACTGCCCAACAAAATTCAATTCCTGATTTAGTCAACCAACAGAATCAGCACCAAATTGTCTTTCCCCTGCTACACGAAAATGTCATGATGGGGTTGCTAGTCATTGCCCGTCAACAAGCCCAATGGAGTGAATGGGAGTTTACGCAAATTCAGCGCAGTGCAGAGACTCTCGCTTTGGCTTGTGTTTTGGATCAACGTCAAGGATTATTTCAACAAAAACTTCGTCAACAACAATGGAAACAAAACACACAGCGGGAACATCTTGATGAACTTTTACACCAGTTGCGAAATCCCTTAATGGCGTTGAGAACATTTGGAAAATTGCTTCTGAAACGCTTTAACACAGAAGAAAACCAGAAAACTCGATCGTTAACTGAAAATTTAATGCGAGAAAGCGATCGCTTACAGCAATTATTACAGGAAATGGGCGATTATCTCGATCAAATCGGTAAAGATAAGGAACAAGACTTGACAATTGAAACCGAAACGACTGCGATTCCAGAAGGAGATTCCAATTTTAAGTCTCTCCCTCCTAGTCACGCTCTAACCTTAGAAGCGGTTCAGATTCCAGACATTTTAAATCCGATTCTAGAATCAACAAGCGCGATCGCGCAAGAAAAACAGATTGAATTAAAAACCGAGATTCCGCAACAACTTCCTTCCGTGAAAGCTAATACTAAAGCTTTACAAGAAGTACTAAGCAATCTCCTGGATAATGCAGTTAAATATACACCGGAAAACGGCACCATTGAAGTCTTCGTAACCCAAGAAAAACCGCAATGGCAAGGGATTGTCATTCGCGACAACGGTTCTGGAATTCCTGAACAAGATCAACCCAAGATTTTTGAACGCCACTATCGCGGCATCCAGTCAGAAAGCGAAATTCCTGGTACAGGATTAGGATTGGCAATTGCCAAAGATTATGTGGAACACATGGGAGGAGACATTGAATTGATCAGCCCGGCTACACCGCCGGAAAATCCCATGCAAGGAACCGCATTTATTGTTTGGTTAGCCAACGAGAATTAACTCCAATCTTCTTGACTGTTTTCTCCTTGGTGATATACGCGTTTCTGATTATGAATTTGACGCGTTTTTTCAAAGAGCGTTTCTTCGGTTAAATTCCATTTTTCCAGCAGCGAGTCTAAGTCTTTTTGCAGCTGTTTTGCCCCAGGAAAATTTTTATAGCGAATTCGTAAGCGGGCTAATTCCGCTAAATTATGATCGGTGATGTTTTCTTGAAACATTTGATCGACAATTTGTTTGTCTTGTTTTTCTCTGGGATGTTTTTGTTCAGGCGTTTGTGTCATTGGCAATCAACCCTTCTACACGTTGTTTAATTTCATCGCGGACTCGTCGGAAGGTATCTAAGGATTGCCCATCGGGGTCATCTAATTGCCAGTCTTGGAATACTTCTCTGGTTAACCATTCCGGCGGCAAATTAACCCCGCAACCGCATAAAGATACCACAATATTATAATTTTCCGGCTTATACTCGTTTAGGGAATTTGAGGTTTGTTGACTAATATCAATTCCCGCTTCCCACATCACTTGGATAGCTGTGGGATGAACTTGGGAAGCTTCTAAGCCTGCACTGGCTACATTGATTTTACCGTCTCTGCCGAGGGTGCGGGCAAAGCCTTCTGCCATTTGGGAACGACAGGAGTTTTTTTACAGACAAATATAACGTTTTTCATGGGTTAGGAAGTAGCTTTTCTGGCTGTTTCACGAATTTCTTGATTGGCTTTTTCTTTGCGTTCACTGTAGCGGTCTGTGAGATAATCTACATGATCGCGCATGAGCATTGTGATTTTATAGAGTTCTTCCATAACATCCACAACGCGATCGCGATACCGAGACGCTTTCATGGTTCCATCCTCATGAAACTCTTGGTAGGCTTTAGCAACAGAAGACTGATTAGGAATGGTAAACATCCGCATCCAGCGTCCTAGCAAGCGCATTGTGTTCACGGCATTGAAAGATTGAGAACCGCCGCTAACTTGCATTAAAGCGAGAGTTCTCCCCTGAGTGGGACGCACTGCACCAATACTCAACGGTATCCAATCAATTTGATTCTTCAGCACGCCTGTAACATTGCCGTGCATCTCAGGAGAACACCAAACCTGACCTTCTGACCATTGAGAGAGTTCCCGCAGCTTCTGCACTTCCGGGTGGGTTTCTTCCACTTGCCCTTTTACAGGGAGGTTATGGGGATGGAAAAACTTGACTTCTGCCCCAAACCTTTCCATAATTCGCGCCGCTTCTTCTGAGAGTAAACGGCTATAGGATCGTTCGCGCAAAGACCCGTACAGGAATAAAATTCTGGGTGGATGAGTGCTCATGTATTTTGATAATCTCCTTTCACACAACGAGGATCAAGCAAGGTTGCTTTTTCCGGTTCGCGTTTAAACCAAAATGCTGTTCGCTTACAGAATTTCACCAGCATTAACATCACAGGCACTTCAATTAAAACCCCAACCACTGTGGCAACGGCAGCCCCTGAATTTAACCCAAATAAAATCACGGCTGTGGCAATGGCAACTTCAAAGTGATTGCTGGAACCAATTAACGCCGCTGGGGCAGCATCTTCGTAGAAAAAGTTCAATTTCTGGGCAATTAAGTAAGTCAGCCAAAAGATAAAATTAGTTTGGATAAATAGGGGAACCGCAATTAAGACAATATGGAAGGGATTTTCGACAATCACATCCCCTTGCAAGGCAAACAGAAGAATTAAGGTAACAAGTAAGGCTCCCGTGTTGATAGGACTGAGATATTTTAAGAAGTAGCGGTTAAACCACGCTTCTCCTTTATTCTTAAATATCCAGTAACGGCTGTACATTCCCGCAGCGAGAGGCAACGCCACGTAAATTAATACGGATAGCACCATCGTTTGCCAAGGAACAACAATTTTATTCGCTTGTAATAACCAGCCTCCTAAGGGGGCATAGAGAAACAGCATCGCCAGAGAATTAAGAGCTACCATAACAAGGGTATGACCTTGGTTGCCATAGGAAAGATAGCCCCACATCAAAACCATGGCGGTACAGGGGGCAATTCCTAATAAAATAACGCCAGCAATATAGGAGTCAGCTAGCGCCATTTCTTGGCCGCCGCGAACAATGTCTGTTCCTTCAATGAGAGGACGGAAAAGCCACCCTAAAAAGACTTGGGCAAATAACACCATGCTAAAGGGTTTTACTAGCCAGTTGATGGCTAAGGTTAGCAACACGGGTTTAGGCGTTTGGGCAGCTTCTACGGCTTGGGAAAAGTCAATTTTGACCATGATGGGATACATCATGAAGAATAAACACACCGCAATGGGAATGGAGACTTGATAAATGCTCATGGAATCCAGCGTCTCAGCAACCTTGGGAAACGTTCTGCCCAAGATAATGCCGCCGATAATGCAGAAAAACACCCAAACGGTCAGATAGCGCTCAAAAAAGCTCAGTTTTCCCCCAGCTTGGGGGGCATTTTCATTGGTTTGACTATTGATTGTCATTAGAGTAATGACTGACGACTACCCCTCTAATATATCAATTTTTTTTGATATGTCATCTAACCACCGGAACGATAATATACCCATGATCGCGATCGCCGAGTACCCAATTGCGCGATTCTCCCCAATACCACCAATGGGCTCCAATATAAGCGCAAATTAAACTATCCAGTTGATCTTCAATGGCTTTGAGGGCAGTACCGGTTAAATTGTCTAACGACCCAGCAATGGAATCCGGCAAGGCTTCTAAACTGAGAGAAGGTGTCAGCTGCGGTAACGTTGCCTGAGTATATTGCTGCAGTTTCGCCAGTTCTGCTTTGCGTTGGGCAATTCTGCCTTTTTTATACTTTAGGATTCTTTCCAGTTGAAACAGCTGTACCATGGCCGCATGAGGATAGACCTCAATCTGATAGCGTCCGGTTTTTTGAGGAATAATTGCGGGAGCATGGCGGAAACCTCGCTCTTCTAAAGCTAAACCAAAGGCAACGGTACGCTCAGCAAAGGCACGATTGCGATTGGCAGGATAGCAGCCAGCATGATAGCGACCAAAATATTTGTGGGTCAGTTGATCGGGACGTCTCATCCCTGTAGCGTTGGGAATTAGTGTCGGTGCATCCACAGCAATTAAAGCCGGTTCGTCTTTGGCAATCACAGAATCGCACCAGGCGAAAATTTCCTCAATAGCTAACTTTCTATCTAAGGCAAGCAGATGCAGTTTTTCCTGTTTCCACTCTAAACAGCATAATCCCGTGGGCTGCGAGTTCCACCCTAAATCAATCCCAACTAACTTCATTGTTTAATCCCCTCCCAAACGCAGAAAAGGAACCGACGACTTTCCCAGTTTCGTCTCGGTTCCTCTTCCGGTTTCCCTTCGCTCCCCACACGTTGGTTAGATATAATACAAGACGATATTATTCTGGTCAAGATATTTCATTTCAGCATTTTCTACCCTTTGAATTCTAAGAGAAAGTTCACTAATTCGGGAAACGCGATAATCAAAACAAGAACGAGGATTTGAATAATAATAAAGGGAATAACGCCACGATAGATAGCTTGGGTTTTGACATGAGAGGGAACAACCCCGCGCAGATAAAATAAGGCAAAGCCAAAGGGCGGCGTGAGAAAAGACGTTTGCAGGTTTGCCCCAATGAGAACGCCAAACCAGACTAAATCAATTTCTAAGGCTTTGGCAACGGGAAGAAAAATGGGAATGACAATAAAGGCAATTTCAAAGAAGTCAATAAAAAAGCCCAGAATGAAAACCGTTAGCAAACTGATGGCTAAAAAGCCTAATTCTTCACCGGGCAGATTGGAGAGAATATTAAACATTAAGCGATCGCCGTTTAATCCCCGAAAGACGAGGCTAAATGCCGTTGATCCCAATAAAATAAACATTACCATGGTGGTAATGCGCAAGGTGGATTCACACACTTGTTTCAGGGCGGCCCAATTGAGTTTTCGGTTGGCGGCAGCGAGCGCGATCGCGCCCAAACACCCCACTGCCCCTGCTTCTGTGGGAGTTGCAATGCCAAAGAAGATACTTCCCAAAACCAGCAGGATTAACAATAACGGCGGCAGCATTACCGCCAATACATCTTTAATCAGGGCTTTTCTGCCGATATTGCGGACTTCTTGCGGCAAAGCCGGGGCAAATTCCGGTTTAACCAAGGAAACAATAACAACATGGAGGGCAAAGGCGCTTGCCATCAATAAACCGGGAATGAGGGAACCGATAAATAAATCTCCCACAGAGATGCCCAACTGATCCCCCAATACTACTAAGACGACGCTGGGAGGAACAATTTGTCCTAAGGTGCCTGAGGCGGCAATGACACCTGTAGCAAGCCCTTGATCATAACCATAGCGCAGCATCACAGGCAAGGAAATTAAGCCCATGGCAACAACAGTGGCAGCAACGACCCCCGTAGAAGCAGCGAGTAATGTCCCAACAATTACCACTGCCAAAGCTAAACCGCCTCGCATGCGCCCAAACAAAATGCCCATGGTTTCCAGCAATTTTTCTGCAATTCCCGACTTTTCCAGCATGGATCCCAAAAAGATAAAGTAAGGAATTGCCAGTAGCGTAAAATTGGACATGATGCCAAAGATACGCTGGGGCATGGCGGAGAGGAAAACAGGATCAAAGACATCAAAGGCAATGCCAATGAGGGCAAAAAATATGGCAACGCCTCCTAGGGAAAAGGCAACGGGATACCCCAGCAACAGAAACCCGAATGCCCCCGCAAACATTGCTAACCCTAGCCAATCGCTATTCATTCCGGTTCCTCCGAGGGTGTGGAAAGGTTCATAATAATAGCTAAATTTTCAATTGTATTGGCAATGCCTTGGAAAAAGAGTAATACAAAACTGACGATAATCATGGATTTAATGGGATAACGGGGGAATCCGCCGGGATCCGGCGACATTTCCAAAATTTGCCAGGAGTTAACCACGCTTCCCCAAGAAAAGTAAACGACCATGAGGCAAAAGGGAATTAAAAATAAAACCGTTCCGATTAAATTCGCGATCGCGCGCCCTTTTTCTCCAAAACTTTTATAAATAATATCGACTCGAACATGATCATCTTTTTGCAAGGCATAGGAAGCACCGAGCAGAAACACTAAATCAAATAAATACCATTGAATTTCAATCAACGCATTGGAGGTGAGAGATTGACCGAGCCATTGTCCGAAATAGCGGCCAATGACATTCCATACTCCCACAGCAACCATGAATAAAACAAGCCAATAGGCTAACTGTCCGATCCAACGATTAAGGGTGTGGATAATTTGGGAAATTTGAAGTAATTTCTGCACTATCTATTTTGTTCAAGCAACGGCGCGATCGCTATCCTACTATAAAATATTGATTATTTTAACCGACATCGGAATACACGTTGTTCGAGTTCGGGACAACTTGAGCGTTGATGGGATAATTAAACCTTATCTTGTTTCTTGACAAGATTGAATAACCTCACTGACGATTTCCGGGGAGACTTGATCGGTAACAGTCGCTTGTCCGATTTTTTCCGGTAAAATAAAACGAACTTTGCCAGCTTTTACTTTTTTGTCACTTTTTAAAGCTTCTAAAATATCCTCAATTGTTAACATATGGGGAACCGTTCTCGGGAGTCCCGCTTTCGCGATCAATTGTTCTTGCCGCCGGCTTTCCTGTTCCGACCAAAATCCCATCTTAACAGCAATTTTTCCAGCAACAGACATCCCGATTCCCACAGCTTCTCCATGATTCACTAAGCGATATCCGGTTAAACTTTCAATGGCATGGCCGACGGTATGACCATAATTTAAAATGGCACGCAGTCCCCCTTCTTTTTCATCTTGACTAACAACATCTGCTTTGGCCTGGCAAGAATGAGTGAGGATTGTTTGCAGCAATTCCGGGCTGAGATAATCGAGATGATCTAACTGTTGTGTTGCTTCTAACTGTTCAAACAGGTCTGCATCCCAAATAACACCATATTTAATGACTTCTGCCATTCCAGCGCAAAATTCTCGATGAGGCAGAGTTTTTAAAACTTGCGGATCAATTAATACGAATTTCGGTTGATGAAAGGCGCCAATTAAGTTTTTTCCATGGGGATGATTGACCCCGGTTTTGCCCCCAATCGCTGCATCAACCATGGCTAATAGGGAAGTAGGAACTTGCACGACATTAATGCCCCGCAGCCAAGTGGCAGCGGCAAATCCGGCCATGTCGCCGATAACACCGCCGCCTAAGGCAACTAACGTGGCAGAACGTTCTAAATAGTTGTCAAATGCTTTGTCATAAATTTTTTGAACAGAAAGTAGGGTTTTATGACGTTCTCCTTCAGGAATAATTTGATAAGAAACCGAAAAATTAGCAGCTTCTAATGAGGCGAGTACTGTTTCGCCATATTGATCAAAAATCATGGTATTGGAAACGACTAAAATTTGCTTGCCAATGTCCAGTTTCTTTAAGTATTCTCCAATTTGATTGAGACTCCCTGGCGCGATCGCGACTTGATAAGAGTTTGGGGAACAGTTAACGTTGACATTTGATAACATTTTTTGAATTTATTTTACTAAAAAAGAAAACTGAAAACCTGTCGCTGCTTCCAAATTAACATCATGCCGCTAAAGAGAACAAACGCGATCGCGATTTGACGAAATTGTTGTTCTTGCATTCTCTCTAAAATTTTCCGACCTAACCAATTGCCCGGAAAAGCTCCCAAACCGATAATGACGCCATAGCCAAGAATTGGTAACGATAGCACGCCCAAGGCACTGTAGGCGATAATTTTAACAAAATGCACCACTAAAACATGACTTGATTTTGTGCCAATGACTTTCTCTTTTGCTAAACCATAATTCAAATAAAATGGATTCAGCAGCGTTCCTGTGCTTCCCATTAAACCGGAAAGGAAGGCATAAATCAATCCTGCCGGTAAAAAATACCAGGCTTTTACTTGAAACCCATTAAAATTTTCTGCTAAACGATACATTAAAATAGAAGTAATTAAAAAAAATCCTAATAATAAAGTTAGCCATTTTAATTGTAATTGCGTAAATAAAACAACCCCCGCGATCGCGCCTAAAATTGCCCCAGGAAGATACCAACGGGTTAATTCCCAATCAATGCCTTGCCAATATAAAGCGACTCGCTGCCCGTTCCCAAACAGCATGCCAATAGTAATAATTGGCGGAATTCGCGTTGCTTCCAGAAATAAACTCAGAACAGGAATAATAATTAATGGGCTTCCACCCCCGGCTAAACTGCTAAAAAACCAGCCGATAAAACTTGCCCCTATTAACCAAATCATTGTCACGGCAGTATCCTCAGTTCTCTCTGCTTAATTGTAAATAAATATTAAGGATTTTGTGAGTCATAGAGGCAACGTTTGCTTGAAATCTCCTCACTTGACTTCCTTAGTCATTATGTTTCAGCGCTTTACTAACAAAATTTCCATAAATTCCCCTAAACAGCTTACGATAAAAACTAATTAAGATAAATCATCCAAGCAACTGAAATCAAGGTATTTCTGATTCACCCGAATTAGGAAATTAACTGTCAATTGCCATGACTTAAAATAGATTGGCCTCGCAATTCTCTTTAAGGTATGGTCGGTATTTTAGTCATGCTGTTGGCGGCGGGCTTTTTATCAATCCTAAATTTGATGGTCCGCGTCTTTTTTCAAGGGTATGCCGGCATTGGCGGCTTTTTTCCCCCTGATTTTGAGCATACTGTTCTATTTTTGCAGACGAGAACGCTGTTTATGGTCATTTTCCTGAGTTTACTGGCTTGGCGGATTTATCCCAAAGCCTTTACCGAAATTGCCAACAGCGGCACGCGCTTAAAATCTCCCTTTATCAGCGGCAGCATTTATTTTATAACTGTCATTTTGCTTTATCTTGCCCTTGGCAATATTCCGGCAGGGATTGCCATTACCTTATTTTTTGTTCATCCCGCGATCGCGACGCTGTTAGGATGGCGATATAAGCGCGATCGTCCGACACTTTTTCGTTGGCTGATTATTATCGGAGTTATTATCGGCTTAGTTCTCGTTGCCCCGAATCTGCAGGGAAATTTTTCCTCCCAGTTCCTATTTGGGGCTTTATGTGCGTTAGGGGCAGGAATCGGCTTTGCGGTATATGCCATCACGGCACAAACGGCACTCATTAAGTTTCATCCCATATCTTTTTCCTTAATTACCTTTACCCTCCTGTTTTTGCTTTCTAGTGCCGCTGTTTTACTCTTAAATATGGAAGTCCCGCAACCAGTCTGGCTTTCTCTCCTTCTCTGGAGTATGGCATCGGGATTGATTACTGTGGGCGGCTTAGTCTTTACCAACTTAGGAATTCGCTTAGTCGGCGCTGCCACAGCTACGTTAGTGGGATCCATTGAACCCGCATTAACCGCATTTTTAGCTTGGCTAATGCTGCAAGAAACCTTAGATCCCAGACAAATGGTTGGGATTGCCATTGTTACCCTCAGTATTGCCGGTTTAGGATTGGAAAAGAAACAATCAACTCTCCACGGGAACTGATTGCAGAATGCGATTGATAATCATGTGTTCTTTGCGTCCGCCTGAAGCAATTAACCGATGAGAGAGAACGTAGGGGGCAAGAAACTTCACATCGTCGGGAATCGCATAATCTCGTCCTTCCAGAAACGCTAAAGCTTGGGTGGTCCGTTGCAAGGTAATGCTGCCTCGGGGACTGATTCCCAAAGTTACTTCTTCATCTTCTCGCGAGGCACGAACCAAATTGAGAATATATTGCTGCAGCGGGGTTGCCACGTTTACTACCGAAACTTGACGCTGTAATTCTAAAACATCCTTGGGAGAAAGGGAAGGTTGCAACTGTTCGAGACTGCTGCCTTGACGCTGCAGCATTTGCAGTTCTTCTTCAGCGGTGGGATAGCCTAAACTGAGAGAAAGAGCAAAGCGATCCATTTGCGCTTCCGGAAGCGGGAAAGTGCCTTGGTATTCAATGGGATTTTGGGTGGCAATGACAAAAAACGGTTCATCCACTTTGCGCGTTTCCCCATCAACAGTCACTTGTTGTTCTTCCATGACTTCCAGCAATGCGGATTGGGTACGCGGTGTTGCCCGGTTGATTTCATCAGCCAGGAAGATATTGGAAAAAATGGGACCCGGCACAAATTCAAAAATTTGATCGCGCTGGTTCCAAACATTAGTGCCAGTGACATCCGAGGGCAACAGATTTGGGGTGCATTGAATGCGCTGAAATTTCCCATTAATGGAACGGGCAAGGGATTTGGCCAGGAGGGTTTTTCCCACACCGGGCACATTTTCTAGGAGAACATGACCGCCACTGAGAAGGGCAACAATCACTAAGCGAACGGAGGTATCGTTTCCGACGAAAATCTGGGCAATGTTGTCGGTTAGTTGTTGAATATAATCTCTCATGAATTAATCGGCTCGGAGGACGGACAAGGGAGAATTTGGCGTGCAAGTTCGCAATCGGAAGCAATTTGCGCTTTTAGGGCATTTAAAGAGGAGAATTTCTCTTCTGGGCGCAGAAATTGCTTTAATTGTACCGTTAGGTTGTGCTGATACAATTCTCCTGTCCAGTCTAAAAGATGAATTTCGATAGTGGGATGTTGTCCGTTGACCGTCGGGCGCATTCCAATATTCATGACTGCCGGGTGAGGCGCAATTAACGGACGAGTGGTGCTGGTCGCTTGGACTGCATAAACACCGTAACAAGGAACCAGTTTATTCCGAGGCAGGGCAAGATTGGCGGTGGAAAACCCAATGGTGCGTCCCCGTTGTTCGCCAGTGACCACTGTTCCTCTCAGGGTGTAAGGCCGTCCCAGGAGTTCGTTGGCTAGTTCAATATTGCCGTTGTTAATGGCATGGCGAATGCTGGAACTGCTGATGCGTTGTTCGCCGCTGGTTTGCAAACTGGCAATATTGACTGGAATTCCCAATTGCGACGCGATCGCGCTTAGGGTTTCTGCGGTTCCCCGCCGTTGATAGCCAAAGCGAAAGTCTTCCCCAACACTAATATAGTAAGGCTTCAGTTGCTTCATTAGCAGGTTTTTCACAAACGCTTCGGGAGAGAGAGAGGCCAATTCTCGATTAAATGGCAGTAGAACCAACTGCTGGATCCCTAAGGCTTTGAGATGGCTGATTTTTTCTTCCAGCGGTGTTAGCAGGGGACAATTTTCTCCGGTAAAATACTCGCGCGGGTGAGGATGAAAGGTAACCACTGTGGAACGAACGGATTGCTGCAATACTGGTTGAATTACATTCTGGTGTCCTCGGTGAACACCATCAAAATTGCCCAGCGCGATCGCGGTTGGCGTTAAAGTTCGTTCTGGCGTTGAGGTTATCCACACAGGGGTTCCTACTCTGTCCGTTTCAAATGTTAATCTTATCGGAAATCCGCAAATTTGGCTAGGGGGTTGTCTCCTCAGACTTAGGAATTAGAATCGGGGAAGCGTCTCCGGTTCGATAAGAAGAAACCGATTGTTGCCAACGCCAAATTCTAAGGGTTTCGTCGTCGCCGCCGCTGGCAAGAAACGTCCCATCGGGGCTAAAGGCAACTGTGTTCACTGGACCGTGATAGCGACTCCAACAACACTTCACTGGCTTGTCTTTCAAAATTTCAACCACTTTCACCGTTTTATCACTGCTGGCAGTGGCGAGGTATTTGCCATCGGGACTAAATTGTACCGCATTGATAGCCCATTGATGTTCCCGGAGAGTTTGCTGAAGCGTTTGCGTGCTTAATTCCCAAATTTTCAAGCTGCAATCCCAATCGCCGCTGCCGCTGGCTAAATACTTGCCATCGGGACTAAAGGCAAGACTTGTCACAGCATCAGTATGGCCTTTTAAAGAAAATAACGGTTTGAAGCCATAGACTTCCCACAGTTGAACAGTACTATCGTCGCTGGCCACTGCAAAATATTCCCCATCGGGCGTAATGGCAAGGGCATTAATGGTTCCCGATTCTAAGCTTAACCGATCTAAAACTCGTCCGGTTTGCAAGTTCCACAGCAAGATTTCCCCGCCCACGCTGCCGCTGAGAAGAATATCTTCACAAGGACTTAATTGCAGGGTACTAATTTCAAAGCGATGACCTTTCAGGGTTTGTTGCAAGTGCCGGCTTTTGATATTCCAAACTTTAACGGTTTTATCGCGACTGCCGCTGATCAAACGTTCCCCATCTCGGCTAAAGACAACTTTGACAATCGGGGCAGCATGTCGCATTAATTTTCTATGATATTGCCAGTCTCCCACTTGCCACAAGCGGACACAATTATCTTTCCCAATGAACTTTCCCCAATCAGCCCCTCCCCCACTAGCCAGTAGGTCTCCATTGGGACTAACATCAAGACTATAAATTGCCCCTTTTCCGCTATAAACTTTCATCACCAGCGACGTTTGGTTGGCATCAGGCGACTGCGGAGAAGGAGATGCCGGAAGGGAAGATAAGACCCCTAAGGCTGATAACACGGCTTCGGCTGAGGTGTAGCGTTCTTGGAGATCAAAAGCGGTCATCCCATCGAGAATGGCGGCTAGGGAATCGCTTACTGGCAAGTCTTGGCAGTAATAGTCTCGCCACTGCAATTGATTGTCTAGGGGGTTGTACAGTTCAAAGGGAGAAACCTCGGTGAGTAAATGAAGACAAGTTACCCCTAAGCTATAAAGATCGCTGGCAAAGGTCGCTTTCCCATAAACTTGTTCCGGCGCTGCGTAGCCAGGGGAACCAATAATCGTTCCGGTTTTTCCCAATTCACTGAGAGAGGCTAATTTGGCCGCCCCAAAGTCAACTAAGACAAATTCAGGGTCACTATTGCGACAGATAATATTGTGGGGTTTAATATCCCGATGAATGACGCGGCGATCGTGGATATATTGCAGAACCGGCAATAAGCTGCTGAGCAGCTTTCTAAGGTCGCGTTCCGAAAATGCCCCGCGCCGGGACAGTTCCCTTGCCAGATTTTCCCCATCAATCCATTCTTGGATAATATAGTGATAGCTTTCTTGTTCAATGTGGTCGTATAACTGCGGAATTTGGGGATGGTCCCCTAATTGCTTGAGGCGTTTGGCTTCGGAATGGAACAGTTGAATTGCCTTGCGGGAGTTGAGAAGAATTCCCTCTTCCCTTTGCGGAAAAAATTGTTTGATGACACAGGGACGTTGCTGGTAAAGATCTTTTCCCAGAAACGTGCGTCCAAACCGACCGCTAGCAATTAAGCTTCGGGCTTGGTACTGTTGCTTAATGGTTAGGTCAAAGCCGCAGTTATGACACCGCTGGTGATCGGCAGCTGTTTCCGGGTAAAGACAGTAAGGGTTGAAACAATAAGCGATGTCTTGATCCATTCCAAACTCTGGGAAAATGAGAGGACTTAATTCGGTTTTCCTTGGTTGCGAATTATCTCCAATGGTAAGCCATCTGCATCGGCAATAAAGGCAACTTCATAAACAGTTTCCCCAATCATCTGTTGGGTGGGTTCTAGCAACACCTTTAAAGGAGAAACTTGGTCTGGGTTGTCTTGGGAGGCTTGTTGAAAGCGCGATCGCGCCTGATTTAACCATTGGGGCAGACTCTCGGCATCGTCGGTAACATCGAAGGAAAGATGATAATACCCTACATAATGTTCATCGTGAAAGGCATCTGGGGCAGGTTTCGGTTGCGGAATCTGAATCAGTTCCAGGCGCGAGTTCCATCCTTCTAACCAACAGGCAAGGGTGTAACCGGTGGTAAAGCGTTCTTGGACGGTAAAGCCAAATAATTCGTAAAACGCGATCGCGCGGTGAATATCTCCGGTGCGAATAGAAACGTGATGCATCATTCAAATAAGCGGAAGTAGGGATAACGAACGGGAACGCCGGGTTCTTTTTCTAAATCAAAGTTAATCACGCCCCAACGGGGATCTTCTTCCTCATCGGGACTAAAGCTAATGGGTAAGCCATACAAGCGCAATTCCTCTTCTTGATTGTCTCCCCAGCGCGATCGATGTTTTTCCAGGTAAGAACTGACTAAATCCCGATAGCGGTTGGCAATAATTACCCGCGTTGCCCGATAGCCTTGGGTATAAAGCCGGTCCAGTGCTTCATGAATTTCAAAGCGTATGCCATCGGGATGGATATGTTGTCGATACCATTGACCCTCCCACATACGCCAACAACGTCCCGATTGTAAATGAACTAACTCTTCTGTTTTGGGATCGGCTTCAAAAGCCCCATGACGCGAACAAAGATACGTATCCGTCAACGTAAGCGCCGAAATTGTTTGACGACAATGAGGACATTTAATTTCCGCCCCAAAAATGGGATATTGCAAAGCTGGATCCATACTTTCAGTTGCGTTTGGTTTACGCCCAGAGTCAGCGATTCCATTATATCGGACGGGAAAATAAACAAGCAGTCTAAGTGGAATCCTCATTGCCTTGCATCTTTAAAGTGCAATAGTTGTCAATCCAATTGTTTAACTAACCGTCGTCAGAAGTCTCCCGACATAATCTCTGATTTGACGGGAGTAGTTCACATCGTTACCGGTGAATCCACATAAACTGTCGGTTCTGCACAGGTAAACTCAATGCCGTATCCCACTAATAATTTTTCCGTAATTGTAGAGAAATAAGTACAAAAATCAATGTCAGCAATCGATGATCAATTATCCCTTGTCCCTGTCTTCATTGTCTATTCTTAATTTGCCATCAGAGAAAACAGGCTTAGCGCCATTCTCTAGGGCGCTTGTTACTTTAAAGAAAAAAAGGATAAAGTATGCAAGGAGATACCATCGTCGCAATTGCTACCCCTGTGGTTCCCGAACAAGGTAGTGTCGGCATCGTTCGTTTATCGGGAGAACAAGCCCTATCAATTGCCAAAGCCCTATTTCACACCCCAGGAAAGCAAGTTTGGGAATCCCATCGCATTCTCTACGGCTATGTTTGCCATCCGGAGACAAATAAAACGGTTGATGAAGCCCTACTTCTCATTATGCAATCACCTCGGTCTTATACTCGGGAAGATGTGGTGGAATTTCATTGTCACGGGGGTATGATTCCCGTACAACAAGTACTCCAGCTATGTGTGGAACAAGGGGCGAGACTTGCCCAAGCCGGGGAATTTACCCTTCGTGCTTTTCTCAATGGCCGTATTGATTTAACCCAAGCCGAAAGCATTGCCGAATTAGTGGGGGCAAAATCAGCGCAAGCTGGAGAAATGGCTTTAGCGGGGATACAAGGGAAATTAGCCCAGCCTATTCGCGAGTTGCGAAACAACTGTATGGATATTTTGGCAGAAGTGGAGGCACGAGTGGACTTTGCTGATGAATTGCCCCCACTGGATGAAGCCGATATTCAACAACAGGTGCAAACGGTTTTAGATAATGTCGAATATTTCCTCAGTACCGCTGATCAAGGGGAATTACTCCGTACTGGGGTGAAAGTTGCTATTGTCGGGCGACCCAATGTCGGAAAGTCCAGTTTGCTGAATGCCTGGAGCAAAAGCGATCGCGCCATTGTCACCGATTTACCCGGAACGACTCGCGATGTCGTGGAATCCCAGTTAGTCGTTGGCGGCATCCCCGTGGAAGTTTTGGATACCGCAGGCATCCGCGAAACGGAAGATCAAGTGGAAAAAATCGGCGTGGAACGATCGCGCAACGCCGCCGAAAAAGCCGATTTAATTTTACATACCATTGATGCGGAACTGGGCTGGACCAAAGAAGATGATTTAATCTACGAACAAGTTAAACAGCGGCCCCTCATTTTGGTAATTAACAAAACAGATCTTGCCCCAGCCAGTCAAGTTAGCTATCCCCAAGCCGTTGAAACCATTGTTGCCACTGCTGTTACGGAACCGAAAGGGATTGACGATCTCGAAAACGCGATTTTGAGTTTAGTGCAGCAAGGCAACCTCAGTGCCGCCAACAGCGACTATGCCATCAACCAACGCCAAGCAGCCGCGCTAACCCGCGCCAAAACTGCCTTGCAACACGTTCTTGAAACTATCGATCAACAACTTCCCTTTGATTTTTGGACCATTGATTTACGGAGCGCTATTCAGGCTTTAGGGGAAATTACCGGAGAAGAAGTAACTGAATCGATGCTGGATCGCATTTTCAGTCGCTTCTGTATTGGCAAATAAAAAAATATTTATCAGGAAAGGGATTAGCCTTTCCATAAATTTAGCTGACTGAATAGTAAAACCTTCAATATCAAATTGAATGGAAGTTGAACATCCTAGATTTTAATGGTCGCTAGAACCAAGCAATCCTCTTTTTTAAGCTAATGAAAATGGCAATTCCAAGATTGATAGCCTGCTGAAACAGCAACACCCCTTACCTTATTTCTTGAAAAGTTCAGAAATTGAACAACTCAAAAAACTGGTTAGTTATTTTGCCAGCCTATTCCTCTGAAGACTCTTCGCTAGGGCTGCCATCTCCCCCTTCACTAGGCTGTTCCTCAGACATACCGGAATCCTCACTGGGTTGTTCCTCAGACATACCATCTGGTGCTTGTTGTTCCTCATTGGGAGACTGCTGATCTGGAGATTGCTGATCTGGGGACTGCTGACAAGCAGTTAAAGAAAATAGCGAGACAATTAGCAATAAAGTAATGAGTTGAGATTTCATAAATTAATTTCTCCTTAACTTTGCCTTAATTTTACCTTAAACTTTAACTTCAATCATATCGTAATATATTGTATATTTTGAGACAACTTTCTAGCCCTTTTGACCAAGAATAGCTAATCTCAAGCTCCTCACCTTTTATCGATACGCACGAAAAAAAATTAAAAGTAAGTAGGCAAGGGCTTCAAAATCAAATAAAATGAAACTTTCAGTGATAGCCTCGTTCATGCTACTCTAGTAAAGCCGAATTATTTCCATTAACTTCGCACATCTAAGGCTTCGGGTGTTTCCGTTGCTGGAAATTCCCCTTAGATGGAGGATAAACCCGAAAAAGGAGAATTTACAATCATGCCGGTTATTAATCTTAGAGAACTTTTAGAATCCGGTGTTCACTTCGGACACCAAACCCGCCGTTGGCATCCGGCGATGCGTCCCTATATTTATACCTCGCGCAATGGGGTCCACATCATTGACTTGGTACAAACGGCGCAACTCATGGAGGAAGCCTACAGCTATCTCCAGGATGCGGCGGCCAACGGCAAAAAAGTTTTGTTTGTGGGCACGAAGCGGCAAGCTGCTGGTATTATTGCCCAAGAAGCAGAGCGTTGCGGCGCCTTCTATGTTAACCAGCGTTGGCTGGGGGGAATGCTCACCAATTGGGAAACCATTAAAACCCGAGTGGAACGCCTCAAAGAATTGGAACGTCTCAGAGAAAGCGGGGCAATGGCCCGTCGTCCCAAAAAAGAAGCTGCGGTTTTAGGGCGGGAACTCACCAAACTGCAGAAATATCTCGGCGGCATTAAAATGATGCGCCGCCTGCCTGATATTGTAGTTATCGTTGACCAGCGCCGGGAACACAATGCCATCATGGAATGTCAAAAATTAGGGATTCCCATGATTTCCATGTTGGATACCAACTGCAATCCCGGCTTAGTGGATATTCCCATTCCCGCCAACGATGATGCCATTCGGTCGGTGAAACTGATTATCGGCAAACTCGCCGATGCCATTTATGAAGGCCGTCATGGACAACTCGATATGGAAACCGAAGCCCAATATGAGGAATTGGAAGAGGGCATTGAGACTGGCGAAGAACAAGACGATGAGGAAGAAATGACCTCGCAAGGCGAGTCGGAAATGGTTGCTGCCACCGGTGAGACGCAAGAAGAATAAATCGCTATAGTAAGTTGGACAATGCTCTCTCTTTTCCATTAATAGCGGTGTTAAACTGCTCAAAGAGATTAGTCGTTTGACTAGGGAAGGTAAGGATATAACTCTCTATCAAGGGAGTATTCAACTAATTGATTTCCTGCTTCCACGCCTCAGTTGTTAGTACTGAGGCACTAGTCGCTTTTTACGGTTGATGAGTTGTCTTGTAGAAAAGGAAAAATTTAGATGGCGGAAATATCAGCACAACTGGTTAAAGACTTGCGCCAAAAAACGGGCGCAGGGATGATGGATTGCAAAAAAGCACTGTCAGAAAGTGATGGCGACATCACAAAAGCAATGGAGTGGTTGCGTCAAAAAGGCATCACTTCGGCAGAGAAAAAACAAGGACGAGCAGCAACAGAAGGGATGATTGACAGTTATATTCACACTGGGGGGCGCATTGGCGTCTTGGTGGAAGTTAACTGTGAAACCGACTTTGTTGCCCGTCGTGAAGAATTTCAAACCTTAGTCCGCGACATTGCAATGCAAATTGCAGCGTATGGAAATGTGGAGTACGTTTCCACTGAAGATGTTCCCCAAGAGATTGTTGAGAAAGAAAAAGCCATTGAAAAAGGGCGTGAAGACTTACAGGGGAAACCTGACAACATTAAAGAGAAAATTGTTCAAGGGCGCATTGACAAACGTTTGAAAGAACTATCTTTGTTAGATCAACCCTTTATTAAAGATCAAAGCATTACGGTTGATGAATACATCAAACAAAGCATTGCCACTGTCGGAGAAAATATCAAAGTCAGACGCTTTGCTCGTTTTGTCTTAGGAGAAAGCCCAGAGGCACAAGAAGAGGAATCTTCTCAAGAATAGGGGAGTTTTGATTAAATACTTTTTTCTAATTAAAAAGGCAAAAGTAAGTCACTGTCGCTAGCTTTTGCCTTTTTTTAGAAACGATTAATATTTTGATGAATTCCTTAATTGTCAATAGTACATTCTTAAATATGGTAAGAGATCTTCAAAGTATTGAAAAAGAGTTACAGGAACTGGAAAATCAGGTAGAAACGCTTTCTGATAAATTAAAAACGGCTTATCAAGAATATACAGAAATTTTAGGAGATACTTTCAAACAACAATTAGTTTTTTCAGTTTATCAAATTTGTACGCAAGAATATCCCCAAGGATTCTTAAATTTATCTCTATCGCAACAACAAAATTTACAAAAAAAAGTTCGGGAATTAGCAGAAAAAGCAAAAGAGAATTTTAAGTTAGGTGGAGATTTTTTAAAGCAAATGGAAAATCAAACAGATGATTCTCCACAAGAGGAAGACGCTTCTGAAGAATCAGATAATTTATTTTCGGAACAATGGGAAACGGTTTCTCATGTTGAAGAACAAAATAATGAAGCGACAATTAATCAAAATATCTTAAAAGAATTATTAACATCAACTCAACAAGATTCGGAAGCCGCATCAGCAGATGATACATCCAGCAAACATCCTGATCAGATTTTAAATTGGTCAAAGCGGCAAGAAAACGCGATCGCGCTCATTTTAGAAAATGTCTCCAGTCAGGCCAATGAAACGCTCAAAGAAGCGGGAATTTTACCCCAAGAATTTCCCAAAGAAATGATTGATGCCGCCTTGCAAGCCGAAGACGCTGGTTCCATGAGCAACCGCGCTCCTGGGGTTCTGCATTTAATGTTGGAAGTAGAGCGGAAAAATCAGCAACAGAAAAGCGATAATAATGAAGTGATGCAACTGAGCATTATTCGCTTGCGGGTGGGAGAAATGGAGTTTGCCGCCCCGAGTCTCAACATGAAACGGCGAGAATTGCGGAATATGACTCAGGAAGTCCAACAGTTGCAAGAACAATATCATAAATTAAGCAAAGAACGCGCGATCGCGCAAGCAGAATTGGCTTGGCGCAGCAGTTGGCATGAAGATGAGGCTTAGAAAACCTGTATGATAGATAAACAAAGGAACGCGCCTAAGCTAGCTAGTTGGTAAGCAAATTCACATGACGGATGCAAGCACTCTCGACTGGGAACGTCTCCATAAAGCCCTCGCCGTAGAAGCCAAATCCGGCTATTCCGACATTGCAGGAAAACAGTATCGTTTTAGCGAGTTTCTCTGCCTCACCTTCGGAAAAATTCCGCCGCAAGCCACACCGGAACAACAACAGCGTTGGCATCGCTTGGCAACAGAATTTTCCAATTATAGGGAAAAAACAATTCAGGAACGTCAACAGTTAATTGTCAAAGCCAGCCGTCTTCTCAAAGATGTTCAACAGGGAAAATCTTCCTCGCCGGAACCAACCCCGCAACCAACCCCGAAATCCCCCATTGCACAAAGCGCTAGCTATCTAGAATTGGATCAGCCTCTCCAGGAAGTTCCCGACATTGGAAAAACCCGCAGCCGCAGTTTAAAGCGTCTTGGTTTAGAAACAGTGCGCGATGTTTTGTTTTATTATCCCCGGGAACACATTGACTATGCCCGGCAAGTGAATATTTCTCATTTAACCGAAGGAGAAACTGTAACGATTGTGGGGCGTGTCAAACGCTGCAATTGTTTTACCAGTCCGAAAAATAAAAAACTGAGCATCTTTCAACTGATTATTCAAGACCGTACCGGGGAAGTCAAACTCAGCCGCTTTTTTGCCGGAACCCGTTTTACCAATCGCGGTTGGCAAGAGAAACAAAAACGATTATATCCCAAAGGCGCGATCGTTGCTGCCTCGGGATTAGTAAAAAAGAATAAATACGGCATCACCCTGGATAACCCTGAAATTGAACTATTGGATTCTCCCGGGGGTGAAATTGAATCCATCAATATTGGGCGTGTATTGCCCGTTTATCCCCTAACGGAAGGAGTTTCTGCAGATGTGGTGAGAAAAGCCGTCATTACCGTTTTACCAACCGCCAAACAACTGAAAGATCCCCTACCCAGTTCGCTTCGGGAACAATACAGTTTTCTCCCTTTACCGGAAGCAGTTGTCAACCTCCATTTTCCCTGTGATCATGAGACGCTATCCCACGCCCGACGCCGCTTGATTTTTGATGAATTCTTTTTCCTGCAACTGGGCTTTCTCAGCCGTCGTCAACAAGAACGAGAAAGCCAACAAAGCGCCATTCTCAACCCCACTGGAGAACTCATTGACCAATTTAAACAAGTGCTTCCGTTTGCCTTAACCAATGCCCAGCAACGGGTAGTTAGCGATATCCTCCAGGACTTAAATTCTGAAACGCCCATGAACCGATTAGTACAAGGGGATGTGGGGTCGGGAAAAACCGTGGTTGCGGTTTTTGCGATTCTGGCCGCCATTCAGTCGGGTTATCAAGCAGCCTTAATGGCGCCCACAGAAGTCCTTGCCGAACAGCATTATCGCAAACTCGTCGCCTGGTTTAACTTACTCCATCTTCCGGTAGAACTGCTCACTGGGTCAACCAAAACCGGAAAACGGCGAGAGATTCATCAACAGCTGGAAACCGGAGAACTCCCCCTGCTAGTGGGAACTCACGCTTTAATTCAAGATACGGTTAATTTCCAAGACTTAGGGTTAGTCGTCATCGACGAACAGCATCGCTTCGGGGTGCAGCAACGAGCGCGATTGCTAGATAAAGGCAATTCTCCCCATGTTTTGAGTATGACAGCAACGCCGATTCCCCGCACCTTAGCCTTAACCCTTCACGGGGACTTGGATGTCTCGCAAATTGATGAACTGCCGCCTGGGCGACAAGACATTCAAACCACAGTGTTATCGGGAAAACAACGCCGTCAAGCCTACGAGTTAGTGCGTCGCGAAATTGCCCAAGGACGCCAGGCTTATATTGTACTCCCTTTAGTGGAAGAATCGGAAAAATTGGATGTTCGGTCCGCAATTGAAGAACAGCAACGATTACAGGAAACGGTTTTTCCTGAATTTAATGTGGGCTTGTTGCATGGGCGGATGAGTTCACCGGAAAAAGACGAAGCCTTGACTGCTTTTCGGGATAATAAAACCCAAATCATTGTTTCCACAACCGTCATTGAAGTGGGGGTTGATGTTCCCAATGCTACCGTCATGTTAATTGAAAATGCCGAACGATTTGGCTTATCCCAATTGCACCAACTGCGAGGAAGAGTGGGGCGTGGAGAACATAAATCCTATTGTATTCTAATGAGCGGTTCCCAAAGCGATACCGCCAAACAACGCTTAAGCGTCTTAGAACAATCCAGAGATGGCTTTTTTATCTCAGAAATGGACATGCGGTTTCGGGGACCCGGCGAAGTACTGGGAAAACGTCAATCCGGGCTTCCCGACTTTGCCCTGGCCAGTCTAGTGGAAGATCAAGAAGTTTTAAAGTTAGCCAGAGAAGCAGCAGAAAAATTATTGTTTAATGATCAAAATCTAGATGACTATCCCTTATTAAAAGAAGAATTGCAACGGCGCTATGTCAAACTCATGGGCGGCACGATTTTGACTTAAATTATTGACCAAGCAATTAAGAATAATTCTAAAATTCCTAATAAAAGATGTCCAAGGGGATAAAGATCAGCAAGCAACATCAATTATTACTCCAAACACTAATTTTTCTCCTTCTGAGAACTGAGAGTTTCTAATCCTTTGATCGTTTTTTCAAGTTTGTCTAGAAAAATACTGATATTAATATTTATTAAATAATCAACTTTTCATGGTTTTCACGATTAATAATGAATGTGATTTAAGTTACAGTTAAATTAGAAACAAAACAAGATTAGCTCAAAAAGGATGAATAACAATGCTTTTGCAAAACTGGGTAAGAAATGTTGGTCTTTCCTTAGGCTTTGCCAATTCTTCAGAGCGAGCTAAATTATACTGTGAATCGGGAATAGAACACTACGAACAGAAACAATATCAGGAAGCGATTAACGATTTCACTCAGGCAATTGCTTGTCAGATTAAGTTTGGTGAAGCTTATGGAAACCGTGCTAGAGCCTACTTTAAACTGAAAAGACATGGTCAAGCATGGCAAGACTGCGATCGCGCTATTGAACTCAACCCAAAAGATGCCATGGCTTATACCACTCGTGCTGGGGTCAAGTTTCAGTTAAGAAACTATCGACAAGCAATAGAAGATTGCGATCGCGCTATTGAACTCAATCCGCGTCTCACGAAAGCTTACTACTATCGAGGTCTTGCTTTGTGTCAATTAAAACAATATCCAGCAGCTGTTCCTAACTTTAGCAAAGTAATTCAGGCTAATCCTTATCTTAGCCAAGCTTATTACAACCGTGGCGTGGCAAAATTTTATAGTGGCGATATCCAAGGCGCGATCGAAGACTATAATAATAACTTAGCCCTAGATAGCAGCTACGCTAACGCTTATTACAACCGAGGCTTAGCCCACGCTAAGCTGGGAAATAAAAGACAAGCTTTCTTTGACTGGCGGCATGCTGCGGATTTGTTCCTTAGGAAAGGGGAAATGCCACTCTATAATAAGGCTGTCAAGTTAATGGCATCTTCTCCTCTAGCAAAGCAAGAATTTCACGAGGAAATGGGTCATATGATCCAGCGTGGCAGGGAAAATTTAGACAATTCCCCTATGCTGTCGAAAGTTGTACGATAAACTGAAATAACAATTGGCAAGGGAGAATTGATGGAAACTCATACTCACCATCAATGATTTATTACCCTGTTATGACGCAACCCGCAACAACCACAACCAATTTAGTAGAAATCTTTTCCGCTATCCAAGGGGAAGGATTAAACGTTGGAACACGACAAATTTTTATTCGTTTCGGAGGCTGCGACTTACGGTGTTATTTCTGTGATAGCGCCCATACTTGGGAAACAAATTCTCGCTGTCGCATTGAACAAACCCCAGGCAAGCGCGATTTTGTGGAATATGAAAACCCAGTGGCCGAAGAGCAGCTCCTCAGTTGGATAAGGCAGCAACATCAAGGGCATCTGCACGATAGCATCAGCTTAACTGGCGGCGAACCGCTATTGCATGCCAAGTTCTTAAAACAATTTTTGCCAAAACTCAAAGAACAAACTCTCTTGCCCATCTATCTCGAAACAGGAGGACATCGCCCACAACAATTATCCTTGATTTTGGATCAAATTGACTGTATTGGCATGGATATGAAGTTGCCCAGTGTGAGCAGCGAAAATCGATGGCAAGCCCATAAAGACTTTTTAAGACGTTGTTCACCGCAAAAAGATGTTTTTGTCAAATTAATTGTTACTAACCAAACCCATTGGGATGATTTAGCCAAAGCCAGTACGATTATCGCGAGCGTGAGTCGTCAAATTCCTGTGATTTTACAACCAGCGACTCCCGTTCCCGGAATCGCAATTACTCCTCCCAGTGCTGAACAAATGCTGTTTTGGCAACAGTCCCTGAAATCATCCCTATCAGCGGTGCGGGTGATTCCGCAAACCCACAAAATGATTGGTCAACTCTAACGTTGCAACTTTTTGCGTTTCGCCTGGTTTCTGGCACTTCTAGGAACTTGTTTGCGAGGGGCTTCTTCTCCTTCTTCTTCCGGCATTGGGGTTTCCGAAGTTCCTTTCTGATCAGCTTGCATTTTCGACTTCGCTTTAGAAGCACTCTTACGCAGGGCTTGCAAGCGCGTTTCGTAGTTTTTGCGAGCCCGTCGGTTCGGGGTTTGTTCAATCAGACTTTTGAGAGCGCTTCCCAGACTCTTATAGGCATTGGGAACACTATAACCAAAGCGATTGGCCAGGGCAATGGCTTTCTCATCAGCATCAATTGCGGCTTGAATGGTTTTTTCCCCGCTATTTTTTTGCCACAGTCGGAAACCGGAAACACCGCATAAGGCGAGGGCTAAAATTAAGAGCAAACCGTCTTGCACCCACAATTCTCCCACAGCACCGCCTAAACCAATCGCAAGGGCGGCCATTTCCCATCCTTCTTTAGGAATGGTATCATTTTGAATACGGGCGACTTCATGCCAAAACATTAAATTTCGTTGGTCTAGAGAGAGATTTTCCCATTTTCCTAAGTCAATTTGAATTTCCACCTCATCTCGACCAATTTCTTCACTGCGAATAATAGGCGGATTGACTTCTGTTGTCGCCTCAACAATCACCCAGCTTTGCAACTCTGGCGGAAGCAATGTCTTTAAGCGTCGCAATTCGTTCATTTCAGCTTTGGCAGAAGCAGTGGCAAAAGATGTCATATCAACCTCCTAGACAAGTACCGAGTGCTTTTCTCGGTTTCAAAATACCAATGTAGCAGTTTTGGACTATCAATTCCAGAGGAGTGGTTTCCGGGACAATAGTTCTATCATCCCCAATATACAATAGGGCACGCCTATTGCGCACCCTACTGCGGGATCAACTTGATTGCCCTTGATTGCTAGTTCATGCGAGTTTGAATCGTTTCTGCCAACCCTTCCGGAAGTAGAACCCGGTTAACCGCATGAATGATGCCATTGCTGGCTTCAATGTCCGGTTGAACGACACTGGCATTATTCACAATGACGCTATTGCCGGAAATCGCAACAGAGATCCCGCCATTGAGGGAATCAACAGTTCCAGTTTCTAGCTGATCCGAGGTCACGTTGCTGGGAACGACATGATAGCTTAAAACATCGACTAATAAGTCTTTGTTTTCCGGTTGCAATAGAAATTCAACCATTTTATCGGGAAGCTTGGCAAAAGCCTCGTTCGTCGGGGCAAAAACCGTAAAGGGGCCTTCTCCCTTGAGTGTTTCTGCTAAATCAGCGGCTTGCACCGCTTTAACAAGGGTACTGAAGTTTTCGTTATTGCTAGCGATGCCAACAATATCTTTTTCCCCTTGGGCAATTTGCAGCTGTTGTGGAGACCTAGTTTGCGGTGTTGAATGCCCGGGAGTTGGTTCAGCAATTGCACTGGAATTAATACCAACTGTCAGGAGTAGGGTTGCGGTAAAGAATTGCCAACGTGAGACGGTGTTATTCATGACTTAGATATGAAATTTTGTAAATAACTTTAAAGTCACGTTAACTTTTCTTTTCCTAAAACTAACTATATCAAAAGGATTATTTTTCGCTTTCACTCTGGTTCATCTGCTGTTGTTCACCAGGGGCTTTTCTAGAGAATTTGATGCGATCGCGCCAATGAGAAATCGTCAGAATCAGTAACGTAATTGCTGTAATGGGAATAACAAACCACAACATCACGGTATTAAATACCGGCAAGGTTTCATGTTCGGTGGATTTGAGAAATAAGAACAGGGTATAAGCAATGTAATACAACCAAAAGAAAATCCCTTCCCAACGAGAAATGAGATTATTTGTAAAGAAAACAGGGAGACACGCGATCGCGACAGCAATCATAATGGGAATATCTAAATTAATTGCAGCAGCAGAAACTTCCACGCCAGTCGGCGCAAGAATTCCGGCGGTTCCCAACACAATCAAAATATTAAAAATATTGCTGCCCACAGCATTGCCCACGGCAATATCTCTTTCTCCTCGGGCGCTAGCAGCAATGGAAGTGGCTAATTCGGGTAAGGAAGTTCCTAAGGCAACAACGGTTAAACCAATGACTAATTCGCTTAATCCTAAGGCGGCGGCAATGGTGGTAGCGCCGGATACCAACCAGTCTGAGCCTAAAACGACCATTACCAAACCAACCATGAGTAATCCAAAACTAGTCAACCACTCTCGCCAAGACTTTTCTTTCGGGATGACATCAAATTCTTCCGTGAGTTCTTCTGGAGAGGAATTGTTACGGCGACTCTCGATTAACAGGTAAACAGTGTAAATAATTGCGCCTAATAATAATAAGCTCCCATCAAATTTTCCAATTTGATTATCAATACTAAAAAATAATAGCAATATGGAAATGCCAATCATAATGGGAACATCCATCCGCACTAATTTTTCCGATACGCTAAGGGGAGCAATGGTTGCCGCAATTCCTAAAACTAATAACACATTGGCGATATTGCTGCCAACAACATTGCCGACAGAAATTCCAGCTTGTTGGGTAAAATTGGCTTTAATTCCAACCGCTAATTCTGGAGAACTGGTGCCGAAGGAAACAACGGTAAGACCGACGACTAAAGGAGAAATACCGATTAATGTCGCAAGTCTGCCTGCACCTGCGACTAAGTAATCCGCCCCTTTGACTAAGAGACCTAAACCAATAATAAATTTTAAAAAAACGATTATATTCATATAACAAATAATAACGAATCATCAACTTAGGTATTTTTAATCAGATCGCAATGAAATAAAAAATTTAGGGAAACTTATTCTTCCCTATTTTTCAACGATAGCAATCTGCTCAACTTAACAACGATCGCCCGCAATAAGCCATAACGATTTCCACCCTACTGAAGAGAACGAATTGCTTCTAGCAATCCTTTCGCTTTATTCAGCGTTTCTTCATACTCTTTTTGGGGAACTGAATCGGCAACAACACCGGCACCGGCTTGCACAGAAACGGTGTGTCGGTTGTTGCCTTGCGGCCGAACAATCATCGTCCGAATCGCGATCGCGCTATTGAGTTGGCCTTCAAAATCATAATATCCATATACCCCGGAATACGGACCGCGACGATGGGGTTCCAATTCGGCAATAATTTCCATTGCCCGGATTTTGGGGGCACCGCTAACCGTGCCGGCAGGAAAGGTTGCTTTCAACACATCCCAAGCCGTTTGCGACGCCGCAACTTCGCCAATAACATTGCTAACAATGTGCATGACATGAGAATAGCGTTCAATAGCCATCAACTGATCCACGGCGACGCTGCCTTGGCAACAAACCCGCCCTAAATCATTGCGCCCTAAATCCACTAACATA
Organism: Cyanobacteria bacterium SW_9_44_58; assembly: GCA_003021905.1. Taxonomy (GTDB): domain Bacteria; phylum Cyanobacteriota; class Cyanobacteriia; order Cyanobacteriales; family Rubidibacteraceae; genus Halothece. The sequence continues at coordinate 59,180 of PXPI01000119.1, forward strand.
ATATGTTCTGCCAGTTCTTTGGTATCTTGCAATAAATCTTCGGCCAGGGCTTGATCTTCAACTGTTGTGCTGCCCCGTTTCCGAGTGCCGGCAATGGGACGCAACGTTGCTTGTTGCTGATTGTCAGGGGTTCGTTCCACTTTCACCATGACTTCGGGAGACGACCCAATTAATTGCCAATCCCCAAACTGATAATAGGCCATGTAGGGGGAGGGATTCACCATTCGCAGGGAACGATAAAGATTAAACGGATGTCCTTGGTAACTGGTATTGAGACGTTGCGACAGCACTAATTGAAAAATATCGCCGGCATGGATATAGTCTTTAGCAGTTTCCACACTGCGGCAAAAATCGGCTTCGGTGGTGGTGCTTTCATAACTCGCATCTTTGGGCAATGGAGAAGAGGCGAGAGAAAAGGTTTTGGCAATGTCGGGAAGGGGGGATTGCAATTTGCTGACTAAGGTTGTTACACGATCGCGCGCTTGTTGGTAAGCGGTTTTGAGATCGGTTTCCCCTCGGAGATCGGCATAGGCAATGGCCCAAATTTTCCGCTTGACCTGATCGAATACCAACAAGTGATCCACTTGCATCCATACCCCATCCGGCAAATCTTGGTCTTGTCGGGAATGAATGGGAACCCGGGGTTCCATCCATTGAATCAATTCATAGCCCCACATGCCAAATAAGCCGCCAATCCCTGGAGGAAGAGTTTCAATCTTAACCGGATTAATGGAGGCTAAACACGCTTTTAAAGTGGCAAAGGGATTGCCATGATAGACAGTTTCCTTCCCGGCGCGATCGATTTGGGTGGTGGTTTCTCCCTCATTTTTTAACACCCACATGGGGTCGCATCCCAGAAAGCTGTAACGTCCCAGTTTTTCCCCGCCTTCCACGGATTCTAATAAAAAACTGTAGGGCTGTCCGGCACAGACTTTAAACCAAGCTGAAACCGGCGTTTCCAAGTCTGCAGTCCATTCTTGATAGACGGGGATAAAATTTCCCTGGCTGGCAAGTTGGGAAAACTCATCAAATTCCGGTAGAATCATTAGTTTGCAATTCGTTTCTGGTTGTTGATCAGGGATGGCTTTCTCTTACTTTAAATAATCAACATGGCATCCCCAAAGGAATAAAAGCGATACTGGCGCGCGATCGCGTCTTCATACAACGATAATAACCGTTTCCGTCCCACGAACGCACTCACCAACATTAACAAACTGGAACGGGGCAAATGAAAATTGGTAATTAATCCATCCACTACCTGAATCTCATAGCCGGGATAAATAAATAAATCCGTTTTCCCGCAAAAGGGACCAAGATTGCCTTGGGCTGCCACTGCCCCTTCCAAGGCGCGAACAACCGTCGTTCCCACCGCGATCACTCTTCCCCCTTGGGCTTTGGTTGCCCTGATTTTATCGACCGTTTCCGCAGGAACATTAATCCATTCTTGGTGCATGGTATGCTCAGTAATTGTTTCCACTTCCACCGGGCGAAACGTGCCTACTCCCACATGAAGCGTCACTTCCGCCTGGGCAATTCCCTGGTGGGATAACTTCCTGAGTAGGCGATCCGTAAAATGCAATCCGGCAGTGGGGGCGGCAACTGCCCCTGCTTGTTGGGCATACACGGTTTGGTACTGTTCCGGTTGCGCTTGCTTTTCGGTTACATAAGGGGGAAAGGGAATTTCGCCATAATCATCTAAAACAGAAAGTAAGGGGGTTTCTGGGGGAAGATCAAATTCTAAGACCCGCCCCCCTGTGGCCTCGTCTTTTTCAATAACCGTGGCTTCCAAAACGGGCTTGGATTCAAAGTTATGGGGAGAAAACCGGATTTTGGCACCCACTTGCAAGCGTTTTCCCGGTTTAACAAGGGCTAACCGACAATTGTAGCTTTTTTCCTCTAACAATAATACTTCCACTGCAGCCCCAGTGACTTTATGGCCATAGATCCGTGCTGGAATGACTTTGGTATTATTCAGCACCAATAAATCCCCAGATTTCAGCCATTGCGGAAGATCGTAAAAATATTGATGATGATGCGTTGTTGGGGAATCAACCACTAATAGTCGAGAATGATCTCTCGGGGTAACCGGAGTTTGGGCAATATAATTCTCTGGCAGTTGGTAATCATAACTGCTGGCAATTTTATCGGCAGAGGAAGGATCAGATTTCATAACTAGCTCAACATTCTGAAACTTGGGCAATTAAGGAGTCCACCCATGGATTTTCCCTATCCCCATCAAAATTGGGGGATAATAAGGACCAAATTGGGGAATATTCCCCTAGTAATTGGATGGGGCCATCTGGGAAAATCAAGATAGCGTCAATCGATGGGATCGCGCTATGGAGGTTTTATAGCAAATGCAATACATTTATTTTCTCGCTAATGCCAGTTTAACGTTGCGCTTAATTAACCATCTTCGCCGCCATTCGGAATTGCCTGCCTGTGTGGTCACTGTTATTCATCGCATTGATGGTTGGTTAGTTAAAATTCAATTTGCACAGAAATTAACATCGCAACAAGATGGCGACTTCCAAGCCTACTTAACCGAAATGGGAATCCCCTACGAACCCGAAATTCGCTTGCAAATGGCCTTTTGGAGTTTAGATGTCGGGCAGTCCATGGTAGAAGTGATGCGTCGTTACCAACTCGCCATTGTTACTCATGGTCAACCCAACTACAGCGATATTGAAGCCTTCCGAGAACAATTTACCCAAGGACTCGGCTATTGTCCAGAAACGTTAGCTTAATTACCGGTGGTAATCCTTTCCAGATCCATATTGCCACGCTTCTAGCCATCGGCGGAGGCGATATTGCTGTTGGGGAGATAGGGATTTAATTGTTGGCGTCATGACAGGATTTAAGGAGGATAGACCGCTATAAATTCCCAAATTCATGTAATGCACCAACCAATCCAACAAGGGAGTAATGCCAACTTGCGGAATTACCGGCAAGACAATGTCAGACCGCGTGACGGCAGTTAATGCTAACGTTTGGGTGAGCGCAGGAAACTGAACAACATCTTGCAAAAACGGCTTGAGAACATCGTCTCCTAACTTGTTCATGGCAGTAAACACGCCGCTGAGCAACTCATTGATTTGGTTGGGAGACAATTGTTGATTAATGCCAACACTCATGGTGCGTTGAAATAGCCAAGTTGCAGAAATATTCGGCTGATACGGCTGCAGCAAGGCTAAATCAGCGCGGGAAAGGGTATTAGCATTAAGGGCTTCGGCAATGCCATAGGTTAAACGAGACAAATGGCGAATCATTGCCCCAAATCCCCCAAAACTAACCGGCGACTGGATGCCGCTGCTATCGCCAACGGGTAAAATCCGTGACCACTGAACGCGCAACGGGCTTTTTCGATACGCAGGAAAGAAGCCAAATAAGGCTCGTTTGAAATCTAACTGAGACAGTTCCACCTGTTGATACTCGGGTAACAAACGAAAGTATTCATCCATAAAAAATTCTAGACTGGGACGAGAAGGATGAGCATCAAGATAGGAAAATAAATAGGTGGTACGTCCATCTTTAGCAGGGAAAGCTTCCCAAAAGTATTGGCATTGATTTTGAATGGGGGTGAAAGAAGCTAGTAAATCCCCAGTTTTATTGTTGGGATAGCCCGCAGCACAAGTCCCAACCACAACACAAGTTCCTTCCGGTTTTTCTCCCCCTCGCGCTTGTTTCACAATGGGAGAAAAATGGCCCATGGCATCTACTAACAGGCGAGTCGTAATCGTAGTTTGATCGGTTTGAATAGCAACCCCATCGGAATGTACCGTTGCCCCCGCAAAAGCTGTTTTCTCCAATAACTGACCCCCGAAATTGAGAAATTTGTTTTTCAGGAGCTCAAGGAGCGTAATCGGGTCAATCCCGAGATTGAGGACATCATTAACCCACAGTTCAATTCCTTGGTGAAATGCCACGCGAGCCGGATTATAACCGGACGTAATCGCGCTTTCCAGTTCTTGTTCGGTTAACAGTCCCAGTTCAACAAGTGCTCGAATTTCCTGGCGGGAAATATTCCATTCTTGTTCTCGTCCCTGCAAAATTCCTCTTTCTAGAATCCCAACCTTAAACCCCTGTTGTTGCAAGCCGGTTGCTAAGAGAATGCCTAAAGTGCCCCCACAAATCATCACATCAAACTCACAGCCATTTAAGGAATCAGAACGGGTTTGAATGACTTGGGGAATTTGTTGTTGAGTTTCCTCACTGCGAATATTGCCCCAAATTTGGTCGGCCTTGCGGAGTCCTCCTAACACATCGCCAGGGAGTTGCGAGAGAATTTGTTCCGTTGGTTTCATGGTCAATCCGGCTTAATCAAGGATATTTATTCATTAAGCTAACAATAGGGAACTCGGAAAGATAACTACTCTGGGGAATAATGGGAGGTTCGCGAACGTTCGGAAGTATCGGATTTACTAGCTTATAATGAATGCAACGCTCACCCAATATAATTGTTCAAATGAGGCTTTATCCCCAGCTTATTAAGAAAACTCTTCCCATTGCCCTTGCCGTAATGCTTTCTTTGGCTGCTGCTCAAACCGTATTTTCCCAACCCCTTAATCTGCCTCAAGAAAAAACCATTGGGGAGTTAGAACTGGTTCATCCCTTCGAGAAAATGATGCCTACCGGCATTGCCGTGTCCCAGTCTCAACGGCAATTTGTCAATTTCCCACGCTGGGGAGATGACATTCCCTTTACTGTCGCTGAAATTAGAGATGGCGAACTTGTTCCTTACCCCAACTTAGCAATTAATCAAGCAACCCCTGAAAACCCAGCAGATTCTTTCTTATCGGTACAAAGTGTCGTGGTTGATCCCAAAAATCGGTTGTGGGTTCTCGATACGGGAAGAATTAAGTTTGGTCCCAGTGAATTTGGCGGTCCCAAGCTGGTGGGAATTGACCTCAATCGCAACGAAATTTTCCAAAAAATTCTATTGCCCCGAGATGTAGCCTTAGAGACGACTTATCTCAATGATGTCCGTTTTGATTTGCAACGGGGAGAAGCAGGGATGGCATTCATTACCGATTCTTCTTCTCGGGGACCCAATGGCATGATTGTTGTTGATTTAGCCACCGGCGAGAGTTGGCGGCGACTTCACAATCACCCTTCCACCCAACCTGAAAAAGCGTTTCTCCCTATTGTGGAAGGGCAACCGTTACTCAATCGGCCAGCAACGGGAGACCCTAGCCCGTTTGCTGTTGGGGCGGATGGCATTGCCATGGGGGCAGAGGGGAACCGCCTCTACTACTCTCCCCTTTCCAGCCGAACTTTGTATAGTGTAAGTGTAGAGGCACTGCTTAATCGCAATCTCTCTGATGAAGCCGTTGCCGATACAGTAATCAATCATGGATCGAAAGGCGCATCGGATGGGTTAGAATCAGATGCCCAAAACCGCATTTATATTACTGATTATGAAAATAACGCCATTCACCGTCGCTCATCCAACGGACAAATTAACACCTTAGTGCATGATCCTCGCATTTTGTGGCCGGATACCCTGGCATTAGGCAATGATAGCTATTTGTATTTCACCGCCAATCAACTGCACCGTCAACCCAACTTTCATCAAGGGCAAGATTTAAGAGAAAAACCTTACAGTTTGTTTCGCATTCCGGTCGATGCTCAACCCGTACAGTTACGTTAGATTCAGTTATGACCAAGAACTATTTTGTTGCCAACGAACAAGATACCCTCTCCCGAGTTTACCGAGAAGTTATTTTATGGTTCAAAAATAAAGAATATGAAGTGGAAAGTACGCAAACCGGCGATGTTTATTTTATCCAAGCGCAAAAAACAGGCGTTCTTAGAACCTTTTTTGGGACGAATTTAGCGTTTAAAGTGAATATCTATTGGTCAAATGCGCCCACCACATCAGGGGAATTTATTATTGAAACCCGTGTCGGAAAATGGATCCGAAATATTACCGGGGCTGGCTTAACTGCTTTGTTAACCGGAATTAGCATCTTTACCGGCATTGCTGGGGCAAGTTGGGCATTAGTTCTGGAACGGGATTTAATCAATCATCTCCAGCATCGTTTAGACTTGAAACGCGTGAGCGACTCCCAGTCTTCGTCTTCTTCCAGCGGTTCTTCAACTCAAACCATTGATACTCAAGGTAAGACTGAAAATTTATCCAACGCGCGATCGCAGGCCATTGCTGAAATTAGAGAAGAAATGAATGAATTGCAATCGGCCCTAAATCAAGAACTGATTAGCCAACAAGAGTTTGAGCAAAAAAAAGAGCAATTAGAAGAAAAAATTGATGAACGGGAAGTAGAACTTTTAATTGAACAACGAACGAACCAGTTGCAAGAAGCGTTTACCAAAGGAATTTTAGATGCCGATGAATATGAAGCGAAATTGCAATCGGTAGAACAATCAGTCCGAGAAAAACTCCAGAAAAAACAGAAATTAAAAGAAGCAAGAGATAGCGGCATTCTCACTGAAGAAGAATATCAGGCGAAACTATCTCAGTTATAATTAATGGTTTCAAATATAATCAAAATCCTCTCCCCCTAGAAGTCATCCAAGAAGAGAGGATTATCGTCTTTTTTAACAAGAATTAGGCGTCGGACTCAATGTAAATAAAGAGTAAGCCCATGGTTACAGCTGGTATTAATAAGCCAACTGCGGGAACTAAAACTAGCGGTAAAAAAGAAGCTGCGTAATCGCCGCTCATATTAAATCCTTCCTTGTGTTAACGACAAACATTTCCTTAACTGACAAACCATTAATAGCCCTTAGCTATTAACGATTCCTCGTAACATACTATCAACAACTGAAAAGTTTTCTAACAAGAAGTAGGCAACAAACGCGCCGCCCATCGCACCAACAAAAAAGCCGCCGGTAAACTGACTCCAATTTGGACGGTTTTTCAGATTTTCTGGGGCGCGATTGTCGAAATATTTGGCTTTAGAATCATCTTCAGGGAAAGCCGTTAAGCCATAAGCAGATAAGCCGCCTGTTGCCACCAAAATCAGCCCGATGGCAGCAATTAAACCGCCTAAATAAGGATTCTCGCCATCCCGTAAGGGACCCAATAAAGTCCAAGGGCCAACGAGAAAATAACCATGGGCCATACCAATTTCTAAACCTCGTAGGAGAGGAGAAATGCCTTTACGATAGGCGGGAAGATTGTTAATAAAGACCCGAGTAAAGGCAGAATCGGAAATTGGGGTAGAAAGATGCCCTGCATAAATGTCATCGTTGAAAGGTTTAATGTATTGTTCCATATTTTTTGCTTCAGCCATCGGCAAGTCCTCCTCTTTTGTGAACCGTTGCCACTTCCAATGAAGTTCCTTAATCGGTTACATTTTACGCAGAGACGGACACAGAAAATTGATTTCTGGGGGTAAGCGTTAAAAAAGTTTATTAATTCCTTGTAAAACTGAAAAATTCCGTCCTGCTTCCATTATAAGATGTAACATAAATTGCCATCTTTTCTAGCAAAAGTTTAAGCTATGTCACAATTTCTGCAACAAATTGCAACAAAACTCAAGTTCTACAAAAAACAACTATTGCTAATTCTGATTCCTTGCTTTTTCTTTTCCATGACGGCGTTGCCGGTTTACGCAGCAACCAGCCCCAGTGATGTTCCTGATATTGGCGAAGACAACACTAGTTGGGTAGTGGATCAAGCAGAGGTGATCAGTCCGATTAATGAGGGAAAATTGAATGATGTTCTAAAAGATGTTGCTGACACCACGGGTGCAGAAATGAAATTTGTGGTGATTCGTCGTTTGAATTATGGGGAAACTGTTGATAGTTTTGCCGATAACTTATTCAAGCAATGGTATCCTAACCCAGAACAGCGCCAGGATAAGGTATTGCTAGTTTTTGATACGATTACCAATAACGTCGCCCTGCGAGTCGGTGAACAATTAAAAGATCGCTTATCAGAAGATATTGCCCAAAGTGTTATTCAAGATACAATTGGCGTTCCCATTCGAGAGGATAATAAGTACAATGAAGCATTCTTAAATGCCAGCAATCGTTTAGGGACAGTCTTGGCAGGTGAACCTGATCCCGGTCCACCTCAAGTCCAAGACGACATTCAAGTCGAAAGCACCTTTACCAAAGCGGAAGAAACGGATACCGAAAATTCAACCGTTTGGGTCGTGGGCTTGCTGGTGGTTGCCACGATTATTCCCATGGCTACTTACTTTGCTTATGTTCTATTGACCAATTAATCCTGAACATATTTGCTGCCCTGTACCAATGCCATTTCTGCTCGTATAAATTCTCGTCCCAAGTAAGCGGCATGATTAAACTGGGTTACAGGGCAGGGCTCGGTTTGTTCAAAGAGTTGAACACAGAGTTCTTTTGCAGTGCGCCCAGAGTAAACATGGGTTGCGAGTTGATCTTGGCTGTTGCATTTAGCGGAAAGCCGTTCTCCAGTGACAGGATGGAGGGCAAATCCCTCTTCATCAACTAAGTTATTGTAGTGCTTTGCGCAGATTAATTCTTCTTCTCGGTCAAGGTAAATAATAAAGTAGCCGCCTTCATCAAGATTGATGTGACGCTTAGATAGTTCATTATCAATAGTGCTAAGGTTAGTCTGAAGATTGGTCTGAGTCATAGACATTTTTGTATTGTATTCTTCTTTACTTAGTTTAACCGTTTATGGACTGGCAGCAAATGCGCGATCGCCTAAAAGCAATTTGGGGATATTCCGATTTTCGTCCGCCCCAAGGGGAGATTATCCGCTGTTTATGGGAAGGGAAGGATGCTTTGGTCGTGTTGCCAACTGGCGGCGGCAAGTCCATTTGTTTTCAATTGCCAGCGTTATTGCAAACAGGAGTCACATTAGTCATTTCCCCCTTAGTGGCATTAATGGAAAATCAAGTGCAGGAATTACAGGGATTATCCGTTGCTTCTTTTCATAGTGAGGTGCCTCGCCATCGGCGCAAACAGATTCTAGAAAAACTGGAAACTCAACAGTTGCGGTTGTTGTATCTTTCTCCGGAAACCCTGTTTAGTCCCCCAATTTGGGAACGATTAATCAGGCCGGAGTTAGTGATTAACGGTTTAATTTTAGATGAGGCTCACTGTTTCCTGCAATGGGGAGAAACGTTTCGTCCGGCCTATCGACGTTTAGGAGTCGCGCGATCCAGCCTTTTAGCCTCTAAACCTGCAGGAACAAAAATAGCAGTAGCCGCTTTCACAGCAACAGCAGATCCAACAGCACAGAAGACAATCCAAACTGGTTTACAACTCCATTCTCCCATTGTGTTCCGACAAAGCCCTTACCGCAACAATCTACATTTGCAAGTACAGCGGGTTTGTACGCCTCGGCAACGGAAACAGCACCTGTTAACCTTTATTCAAGCTAGGAAACAGCAAGCGGGATTAATCTATGCGCGATCGCGCGCTGCCACGGAAACGCTTAGTCATTGGCTGAACAGTTTAAGTTATTCCAGTGCTGCCTATCATGCCGGATTAAGTTCTGCTCAACGCCGTCGCATTGAACAAGCCTGGTTAGAGGGAACTCTCAAATTTGCGGTCGCTACCTGCGCCTTTGGAATGGGTCTCAACAAGCCAAATTTGCGCTGGGTGATTCATTATCAACCGCCTCTATTATTATCGGAATATCTGCAAGAAATTGGCCGCGCAGGGCGAGATGGAAAACCGGGAATGGCATTAACGCTAGTCAGTGAACCCACAGGATTGCTTTACCCTGAAGATAAACAAAGAGAACGCTATTTTACCCAAAAACTTCGTCAGCAATACCAAAAAGCTAGACAATTGATGAAACAGATTCCAAAAGAAGGAAATGTTGCCACAGTGGAACAAATGTCTCCCCATGGCTTAATCGCCCTTTCGCTGCTGCACAGTTTAGGTCAATTGGAATGGCGCGATCCGTTTCATTATCGGCTATTATCACCCAAGCAAAAGACAAGTGCCACGCCAAAACTGCTTAAACAGCCAAAACAGATGCAACAGTATTTAGGCACTCGTCACTGCCGTTGGCAATTTTTACTGGATGCCTTTGGATTTAAGCAACAAGCACAAGGGTTTCGCTGCGGACACTGCGATCGCTGTTTGGGGAAATATTAATGAGTGCGACTAATAGTTAACATATCAGCGACTTGATGTTGCCTGTAATATTCCCTTTCATATAGGGTTTATAGAATCTGGGGGGTGTTAAGCATTTACCGCACTGATTAATAAAATAGCAAAATTTGAATTATAGCAATTCTTACTCTAATGAGGTACGCTAGACACCGAACCAATTAAGTCATTAAATTTTGTCATGAACCTTACTCAGTCAATGTTGTTACTGTACCTCGTGATTCCAATAACTGCTATATGTAAAAAATTAAAGGGTAATAAAGCTGTTAAATTCAGTGATTTAGTTAATAATCAGCAATCAGGACACCCTAGTTAATCATTCAGTTGTTTTGACAGTCGCAAATGACGTACTATAATTTTTACAATAGTATATGCAACTAAAATTTTATTTTTTCATTGGAATATCTAAAGTGGCTAACAGTGTCTCCGAAAACAGAGTGCAAAAAGCCCCCAAGTTAACTATTAAGATTGATGGGGTTTATTTTCCATTGGAAAAATTTCAGAAGGCTTTAGATAGTTTCTACAACACGCTTTCTGAAATTGATAGGGAGACCTGTTCTGATAATTCTCCTAGTCTTGAATGGTCTGTAGCCTCTGTAAGTGAGGGGAGTATATGCCTTACAGCTGAGCCTTCACCTATTTCTGAAGATATTGATCCTAAAAGAGGAGATGAGGTGATTTCTTACTTTAAAGAAGGAATAGCACAAATAGAGAAATGTCCAGAAATTCCCTATGGTTTCAGTACGAAAGCATTAAAAAGTATTAAAACATTAACAGATTTAATAGATGCAAACGATTTTGCTGAAATTGTTTTTAGTTCTGAAGATTGGTCTTTTGCTTTAACTAAAAATATTTCGGCTAACGTTGATAATATTACGAACAATCTTTATCGGTACTACGATTCAATTGAAGGCAAATTAGAATCAATTAGTCTTACAAAGGGAATAAAAATTAGTATTCGAGACGAAGTAAGCAAAAATTTAGTTAAATGTTCTTTTAGTGATAAAAATCTATTTAATAAAGCAAGAGATGCTTTAGGAGAAAGGGTTATTGTATTCGGCTTAATTACTCAATATTTTCACGGTAAAAAAAACAATATAAAAGCTGAGCAACTAAAAATCTTACCTTCTCCATCAGAAGCTCCTTCTGTGTTAGACATTGTTGATTTTCTTGAGGGTAAGCGTGGCTAAAAATAAGTTAGAACAGCATTATTGCGATTCCGGTGTTTTTATTAGCTTTTTCAATAAGGAACCGGAGAATTATCAAAAAGCTAAAAATCTATTTTTAGCAGCTCAAGGAAATCAGATTGAGCTTTTTACATCAACTCATACAATGGCTGAAGTTTTTTATATTAAAGATGAATACTACGAACAACCTTTAACCGATGAAGAGAAAGAGAAAGTTATCAAAGATCTGTTTAACAATGATTGGATAATTTTAATAGGTTTTGATAGAGAAACAGCTGAAATTAGTCGCCATTTATGCAGAAAATTTCAGCTTTCACCATTTGATGCGCTTCATCTCTCTACAGCAGTTAGAAAGCAAGTTGATTATTTTGACACATTTGACAATAAACTTGAAAACATTATTAAAAACCAATCACATAATGGTGTGGCTGATTCTCCTCCACTTTATAACAAAGGAGTAATTCTTCAGGAACCTGTTGTCCATGGATGGACTAATTCCCTATTTTAATATTTCAAATTTGTCTTGTAATTATAATCAAGTAGTCCCTACCTCGATTGTCAATAAAAACTCATAATTATCGTTTTTGATTTGACGATAAATAGACTTATACTCCTAAATTAGTTCTATTTCTGACTGATCAAGCAAAATACTTATATCAAAAAACACTATCTTGGAGAAATTATTAATCCGTGCGGTAAATGCTTAGAGCCTGTTCCTAAAGAAAATATAAAGGAAAAGCGCGATTAAGCGTAGCTTAAGTGCCTTCGGCACATCGCGAACTAGAAAGGTGATACTTAATCA
>PXPI01000120.1 GCA_003021905.1 Cyanobacteria bacterium SW_9_44_58
TCGCACTTGGACTTGTTCTAATTGTGGAACAGAACATGATAGAGACATCAACGCTGCTGTTAATCTCAGAGATGAGGGTCTGCGACTTCTTTCCTGCGGAACGCGGGATGAAGCCTATCGCCCAGATGTAAGACCTAACCGTGGAGGACGCAAAAAATCCACAGTTGGGCTGTCTGCTGGGTAGGAAGCCCACGCCATAATCTTTGATTTGGCGTTGAGTAGTTCACAAGAGATTAAAAGCCCGATCGCGCAAGCTGTATCTTTGCCGCCATTTTGGCTAACCTTATCCGAGTCGGAAGGACGGTTTTACTTTCGAGAATTTATGCAACGCATCGAATTATTCTATCCCGCTTCCGCTAAATGGAATTTAAGGCCGGTTTTCTTGATCTAGAACTCCCTGAAACTAATTTCCCTCGCCTCTCCTTGATATGATGGAAAACAAATTAGAGATGCTTACTTAAGCTAGCGATTTAACTATGGCAATGGATACAAAAGCCTTTAAAAGGTCTCTCCACAAATCCGATAAATACCATCGCAGAGGATTTGGCCACGAAGAGGAAGTCACTGAATTACTCAATTCCGAATATCAAAGCAGTTTAATTCAACAAATTCGAGATAATAACTATCGCTTAACAAAAGGCGATGTCACCATTCGTCTTGCTGAAGCCTTTGGATTTTGTTGGGGCGTAGAACGGGCAGTGGCAATTGCCTATGAAACCCGTCAACATTTCCCTAATCAACGCATTTGGATTACCAATGAAATTATCCACAATCCCTCTGTCAATCAACACCTAAAAGACATGGATGTTGGGTTTATTCCTGTCAATGAGGAAGGGGAAAAAGACTTTTCCGTTGTCGGTGCGGAAGACGTTGTTATCCTACCGGCATTTGGGGCAAGTGTCAATGAAATGCAACTTCTCAATGATTTGGGATGTACTATTGTTGATACCACTTGTCCTTGGGTATCGAAAGTTTGGAACTCAGTCGAAAAGCATAAAAAACGCAGCTACACCTCCATCATTCACGGAAAATATCATCACGAAGAAACCGTTGCCACCAGTTCTTTTGCGGAGAAATATTTGGTGGTTTTAAATATGGAAGAAGCTGAATATGTGGCTAATTACATTCTTTATGGCGGCGACAAAGACGAGTTTATGAGGAAGTTTGATAAAGCTTCTTCCCCTGGATTTGATCCCGATGTGGATTTAGAACGAATCGGCATTGCCAATCAAACAACCATGCTAAAAAGCGAAACCGAAGCCATTGGCAAGTTGTTTGAAAGAACCATGCTGCAAAAATATGGTCCCACCCATTTAAATGAACATTTCATGAGTTTCAATACCATTTGCGATGCTACGCAAGAACGACAAGATGCCATGTTTGATTTAGTGAAAGAAGACTTGTCGTTATTAGTGGTCATTGGCGGGTTTAATTCTTCCAACACCACCCATTTACAAGAAATTGCCATTGAACATGGAATTCCTTCCTATCATATCGATGGGGCAAATCGAATTTTAGAAGGCAATGCCATTGAACATAAGCCGCTAGAAGAAGATATCAAAGTCACCCAAAATTGGCTTCCCGAAGGAGAAATTACAGTCGGCCTTACCTCTGGCGCTTCCACACCGGATCAAGCGGTAGAAGAAGTGATTGGTGAAATTTTCAAGGCGAAGAATGTTGCCTTAGTTAGTTAGTTAAACATTAATCATTGGGAGGGGGGAAATATTCCCCTTTCCTAAACGAGTAAGTCGTTATTTTTGGGCTGGGCCAGTTGAATATACTGGCCTTTAGGTATCAATTAATTCATGCTACACATTAGAAATCCCATCGTCTTGTCTCCCCAACTTATCTGTAGCAAACATTGATCCATTTAATATTAACTTTCACTTAACGACTTTTTAACACAATCATGATGATCTAATTGCACAAACTTTCTATGATTAGGGACAGAATCATGTTCCCTAAAGACGCATCAGATTGCCATGGTATCCTCTAACTCAACTCCTTTCTATCCCAACTCCACTCTTGCCGATTTACCAACCTATCAATATCAAGTTGATGCCAGTACCCTGGGAGAAGTTGTTTCTAATGAATTTCAACAGGATCCCAAGCTCCCCGGCGTGATTATTAAACAGGGAGAAGACGCAATTGGCGTCATTTCTAGGCGCAAGTTTTTAGAACAAATGAGTCAACCCTACAGCCTCGAATTATATATGCGCCGTCCCATTCGGATATTGTTAGAAGTGATGGCCTCAGAGACGCTCAAACTTTCCCATGATTGTCAAATTGATCAGGCAGTCAGAAAAGCTCTGAATCGTTCCCGCGATCTGGTTTATGAACCCATTGTGGTGATTTAACCCGATCACTCATTTGCCTTGTTAGAGGTTCATGATCTATTGTTGGTGCAGTCTCAAATATTTGCCCAAATTAACAAAATTGTGAATAAGCAAAAAGAAGAAGCTCGTCAATATGCTGAAACTTTAAAACAAGAACAGGCAAAAGTTCAAGAATATACCCGTCAATTAGAACAAAAACAGCTAGAAGCCCAGCGACGAAATCAGATACTAGAAAGGCAACGGGCCAAATTATCTCGACAAGCCAATGCTATTTCGGAATTAAATGAACGCTTTGTGCAATTGGGAGAATTGCTTTCTCAAGAAGGGAAAGCAACTTTTAGCCAGATGTTGAGCAGTGTTGAGGCGATTTCTGATTGTACAGATCGCATTATGAAAGTAGGGAAAGGGTTTAGTCAAGAATTGGAATCAGTGGATAGTGCAACGCAATTGATTGAGCAGGTTGCTGAACAAGTTCGGAACTTGTCCATTCAAGCAACTGTAGTCGCCAATCGTTCCCAAAGCGGCTCCCAGGGCCAAATCAGCGGATTAAGCCGAATTACGACAGAAATTAGCAATTTGGGCCATCGAACCTCGGAAGCAACAAACGAAGTTAACCGGATTGCGTATCGTTTTCGCAATCAAATTGATGAATTAACCAATGCTGCCCAAGAAAGTGAAGATGTAGCGCGATCGCTGGTTAAACGGTCTCAACAAACGCAACAAGCTCTTGATGAATTAGAACGCTTAATTAATCAGTATAAACAAGATTATACTATGGATAGTAGTGCTCCCGAAGAGGAAGAGGAAATGTCCCAAAAGGCAACCAAAACCCAGCAATCCGTTTAAATTATCAAGCGCGATCGCGCTTTTTTCAGCAAGCCCTAACTAAGCTTAAAAATGTCCCTCACCAGTCCGAGAACTGCTATAGATAGGAGAGTTAACGGTTAAAACGGAACAACAGAATTTGAGTGGCTTCTTGTTCGTTGAAGTTATCATCGCTAATAACCAGTAAACTTTCACTGCCATCCGGTAAGCGGGGACCGGTTGCTAATCCTTCTAAATTATAAAGATCAAAGTCCAGTTGGGAAAAATCGAAGAGCAACTTTTTCCGAAGCGGTTGCAATTGCCCTAAATCGACATTAAATCGTTCGACACCAGAGGTATCTGTAGCATTCCCCACTGTTACTAAAAATAGTTTTGCCCCATATCCTGATTTGCCATAAGAGCGTTCTAAACTTAAAAAATATCCTTCCGGTTGAATGGCAAGCATTTCAGTTAATCCATGATTGGCGGCATCTAAGGGCGGATCATCGAGTAGATAAAGATGTTCGGCAATTGGAAGCGGTTGTCCAATGGGATTGACGACATAGTGAAGAAACCGAATTCTGGTTTGTTTCTCTGATTCGGCGGGCAATTGATCTTGGGCTAGGGAAGATTCAGCGGCGGTAAACACACGAAACGGATCGCCTTCTGGGCTAGTTACCCCACTGGGATTCAGGGTTAAGGATTCAAATCCCAAATTGTTTCTAACGCATTGCGGGGCTTGTTCTTCTGTTTCCGGCAATAAAAACCGCTGAGGAAGGGGCAGCGCTTGCTTCGATTCTCCCGTGTCAATATCAAAGCGGCGGATAAAGGGATTAATCCCTTGCTTGGTATTCCCTTCACTGGAAATAAAAACGGTGTTGCCAGCAGCGAGGGCAATTCCTTCGCTATCAATTTCTCCTTTGGGGAACGATTTTCCGTCTGGTGTTTTTAGAAACGTAACATCCTCAATGTTGACGTTTTCAATACCTGGCGTTTCCTGGTTTTGATTAAAATTGACAGTGAAGGTATAAAAGCGAGCAGGGGCATACTCACTCCGATCATCAGAAATGACATAAAAGCGTCCTTTTTTTTGATCGTAAGTGATGCCCGAGAGTCCCCCCACTGGTGTTTTTTCAAAGACCAGTTTCGGCAATTCGTAAGCATCAAGAAACGCGACAGAAATATCAGGAAAAAGGCGGTCTTGGGCTTGGGAGGCATTGCTGCAGGCGGTTAAATGAATGAGAATAAGTAAAGAAATTAAAATTCGGAGCATAACAATAGCAGGGCCTAAGTTGAGACATGTTTAGCGAAAGTTTAGCTGATTTTTAGATCGCGTTCAGCATTTTCTCAGGGAACCGCGAGAGTTTAAAAGTGAAGCGATAAAGTTCCCATTAAGTCTTAAATAACCATGGCTAATTACACAAATTTTAACCTGAAAAACTCCTTGCTAGCACTGATGGCCACTGCCAGTGTTGGCGGCTTAACCCTAGGAGTTGCCCAACAAGCCCAAAGCGCATTCTCTAGCAATAATCATTCTGAAGGTGTCCAAACTGAAACGACACTGGTTGCTGCCGCCTTGACCCAATTAAGCGCCACTGCAAAAAGCGGAACGCCACAGAGCTTTACGGAACAGCAATGGAAAAATGCTAAGGCCAATGTTGCCATTACTGATGTTAATAATGATACCTATACAGTCCAAGTAGAAGCCAGCGGTTTAGTTCCCAATGAACTTTACACGGTCTGGTGGATTAAAGATCAACTTATTGGTAAGGCAATGGGGCCTGCTGGCGGTGTAGAAAATAATGCCTTTAGAGCTGATAGCGAAGGCAATGCCACCATTACGGTTCAAGTTCCCGCTAACAATGATTATGACATGATGGGCGTCGCTTACCATGCCGATGACCAAACCCATGGCGATAAACCGGGAAAAATCGGTGAAACGGCATTTCGCCATTTAATGGGCAAATTTGTCAAACCGAATAATTAATCGGAGTTGTAAGTCTTTTGGCATCCCCAACTTTTGGGGTTTGCCTCTTAATTGCCCAGTTTCCAGTTATCGGAGCGGCATGCGTCTCCCAGTAACATAGTCTTGGGTTGCCCGATAGCTGGGTCGTTGGAAAATAATTTCACTGCGGTCGTATTCGATGAGATGGCCAGCTTCTTCTTGTTCTCCTTGAAAATCAAAGAACGCCACGCGATCGCTGATTAGGGAAGCCTGTTTCAGGTTATGGGTAACCACAATTAAGGTATAATCTTTTTGCAGTTCCCGGATTAACTCCTCAATACGAGCAGTGGAAATAGGATCTAAGGCGGAACAAGGTTCATCCATTAAAATAATATCCGGTTGAAGCGCGATCGCGCGAGCAATACACAACCGTTGTTGCTGTCCCCCAGAAAGGGTCAGGGCATTTTTTTTCAACCGGTTTTTTACTTCTTCCCATAATCCCACTTGACGCAAGGAATACTCCACTAACTCGTCTTTATCGCCGCGATAACCATTGACTTTTAAGCCCACCGCAATATTGTCATAAATGGATTTAGGAAAAGGATTAGGACGTTGAAATACCATTCCCACCTGCTTTCGCAATTCCACCGGATTAACGGAAGGGTCATAAATATTTTGTCCGTTTAAAGAAATCCATCCGGTAACTTTTGTCCCTTTAACCAAATCATTTAAGCGATTAAAACAGCGCAACAGGCTACTTTTCCCACAACCGGAAGGACCAATCAAGCCCACAATTTCATGTCGGAGAATCTCTAAATTGATCCCTTTTACAGCACATTGCCTATCATAATAAACGGAAACATCATTGCATTGTAAGATAATATCTTGTTGAGTTTGGCGCGATAAAGTTTGCATCAATTTTCCCCTTGAATGTGTTAGTCGCTCTTTTAAAATTAGGCCAAACGACGATAAAAATCTCTTAGAAAAACAGCAATAACATTAAGCAATAAAACTAAGACAAGTAAAACAATCGTCGCTGCTGCGGCATTATTCCTTACTTCCTCAGAAGGAGACTGCAACCAATGAAAAATTTGCACCGGCAAGGTAATATATTTGCTTTGCAACTCAGGGATAAAGCGAACTGAGGCAGCCGCCCCGACTGCGAGTAACGCTGCCGTTTCTCCGACAGCTTGGGATAAAGCGAGCAATACCCCAGTTATTAATCTGGGCAACGCTGCTGGAATTACCAAATAGCGCAACATTTGTCCTTTGGTCATCCCCACGGCAGCCCCTCCTTGTCGAATACTTTCCGAAATTTCCCGCAAGGCGGAACGACTGGTAATAATTACCGTTGGCAACGCGATGGCTGCTACTGTTAACCCCGCTGCTAAAATTGTATTCCCTTTTGTAATAGGTTCCAGTAAATGAACAAACAACTGTAGCCCTAACAACCCATAAATAATAGAAGGAACCGCGGCTAAATTGGCAATATTAATCTCAATGACTCGATTGAGCCAATTATCGGGATAATATTCTTCTAAATAGATAGCAGCGCCAATTCCCACGGGAACAATTAAAATAGCGGCTAATAAAAATAGCCATAATGTTCCGGCTAAGGCCGCTAAAATTCCTGACTGTTCGGCTTTGCGAGAGGCAAAGCTGGTTAGAAATTGCCAATCTAGCTGCGGCAATCCTCGTTGGGCTAAGTCGTAAAACAGCACCAACAAAACAATGATGCCGGTAAACGCAGCCAGCAACGTCAGCAACCGAAATCCTCGTTCTCGCCAAAAACGGAAACGTTGTTGCCACCTTTCCTGCTCAACAACAGTATTTTTGATGCGTTCTCCCAGGGCTTGGGTATATTCAAATTCTTCTGCAATGGTTCCGGCAGGGGCTTCCTGTTGAGATAATTCTGCCTGGGGCGTTAACAAACCGGCAATTTGTTTTTCACTGCGACGGGTTAACCAATTGCCAAACGTATTCAAAGCAAGGGTAATTAAAAATAAAATCGCTCCCACCGTAAAAATCGTATGAAATAGAAGCGACCCAGATTCAACGGTTCCCAAACTTACTTGAATAATAAAGGTGGTCATGGTTTCTACAGCGACCAAGGGATTTAGGGTTAAATTGGGATTTTGACCCGCAGCAATCGCCACAATCATGGTTTCCCCCAACGCTTGGGAAATGGCTAGGGTGATGGAGGCAATAATGCCGGGAAACGCAGCTGGGATTAAAATTTTGATGATCGTTTCACTTTTGGTAAAACCGAGGGCATACGCCCCATCTCGAAATTCATCAGGCACATTGCGCAGTGCATCTTCACTTAAAGAGGCAATAGTCGGCGTAATTAAAATGCCAACAATAATGCCGGCGCTAAGGGCGTTAAATGTCTCCAGTTCGGGAATAATGTTTTTCAAAAATGGCGTAAAAACTAACAGCGTAAAATACCCCAATACCACGGTAGGAATCCCGCTGATAGCTTCTAAGGCTGGCTTGAGAAAACGTCGAATATTGGGCGTTGCATATTCAGCCAGATAAACCGCTCCCATGATCCCCAAAGGAACCGCAGTTACAGCAGCAATTGCCGTTACCATAAAAGTGGCGCTGGCCAAGACCAAAATCCCATATTGGGGATTAGAGCGAAACGACGGTGTCCATTGCGTATCCGTTAAAAATTGCCATAGGGAAATCTCTTGAAAAAAGAGAAAAGATTCGATCAACACAATCGCGATGATTGCTATGGTAATTAAAATGGGAATTGAGGCCAACAAAGCAAGGCCTCGTCGGAACCAAGTTTCTATGGCTATGGCAGCTGTCAAGTTTCGTTGCCAATTCTGAGAACTCACTGGAGATTCCATTTCTCCTTGCTTGCTATTCATCCTAGATTTTCCGTTGCCTTTTCTGCGAAATCAAAATCGATAAACAAGATGGGGGCGCGATCGGCCAAAGGGTTAGTGCTGAAAGCACATCGCGTTTCAGTCTGATTAGAGACTGCTTTCGCTACCGTATGATTTCAATTTAAAGGGAGAGTTACACTTTAGTTAACATTTGTTAAATCATATGCTGTTTGAGAAAATCACCTAATTTCGGAATTTTTCGATTCCTCCTTAAATTTTGGCGCAATCTCTCCTAAAATAGTCATGTTGATTGAAGAGACAATACTTTAACTTGTAACAATTATGAAAAAACTTGGTGTAATCCTTTCAACGGTTTTATTCGCGATCGCGACCTTTGCCTTGAATGCGAATCCCGCTCAAGCTAAGAGTTATGAGGTCAAAATGGGATCCGACACGGGACAATTGGTCTATGTTCCCCAACAATTAACGGTGGAACCCGGTGATAGTGTTGAGTTTGTCATGAACAAACTTGCTCCCCACAATGTGGTGTTTGACTCTGTTCCCAGCGGGGCGGAATCACTCAAAAGTTCCTTAACTATGAATAAACTCTTATTCTCCCCGGGACAAAGTTACAGTGTCACAATTCCTGATGATGCCCCTTCCGGTGAATACAGCTATTATTGCCAGCCTCACCGGGGCGCCGGCATGAACGGAAAACTGATCGTTCAATAACTTCTGCGTTTTGAACTAAATGGCTGATCTGCTTGGATAGCGGATCAGTCTTTTTTAATAGGAGATAAGCTGTTTCATGCTTCAGCAAAATAACCTATGACTCGCTATTTGTCATTCCCTTTGTTTTTTTAGAAACGCTTATTTGCAATTATCCTCCTTACTGACAAGCAAAAAACTAACGATCCGCTTAAAGTCAAAATATCTGAGAAAATTGAGCAATTTCTAACCGTTGGTCAACTTTTTTACGGAATAAGGAAAAGCCATCCTTTAAAATTATTATTAGTGATTGTTTTTGTGAATAATATTAGAACAATTTGCCAGCGATAATTATTCTGGGATTTGCCCAGAAGCGATGGAATATTTAATGAGGGCAAATCAAAGGAATGCTCTGGCATATGGTGACGATGAATGGACACAGCAAGCCGCTGATTATTTCCGAGACTTATTTGAAACCGATTGCGACATTTTTTTTGTTTTTAACGGAACCGCTGCCAATTCTTTATCTTTAGCCAGTCTTTGCCAATCTTATCACAGTGTTATTTGTCATGAATTTGCTCATATTGAAACGGATGAATGCGGGGCACCGGAATTAGCGTCTCATGGATCGAAATTATTATTAGGCCAAGGCATTCATGGAAAACTAACGCCAGAATCAATTGGGACAATTGTTAATAAAAAAACCGATATTCACTATCCCAAACCCAGAGTCATTAGTTTACTGATGTTTTCCAGACAAGTCAATAATGTTTTTGTGAAGATGCCAGAGCGAGTTATTAATACTTTAAGGACAAAAGACTGGCATTTTTATACCTTTATTGGCGGGAGCGGGGTTCGTTTGGCTTGTAGTTGGGATACAACTCAAGCCAGAATTGATGAATTAATTAATGATATTAAAGATGCCATTGTCGGTTCCTAGTTCACAAAGACTGGAAAACCGTGGTTGCTGCCCGATGCAATAAACTGTGCCGTTGGGCTAGCTGATGCAAGTTGTCGCTGTAGCCTCCGCCAATGACACAAGCAGTGGGATAACCTTGATCCAAGCAAGTGCTTAACACCGCGCGATCGCGCCGATAAAGCCCGGTGTCGGTCAGCGCCAATTTTCCCAAGCGATCATCGACATGAGCATCTACGCCCGCATCATAAAATACCAAATCCGGTTTGACCTCACGCAACACCTCCGGCAATTGTTTGGCTAAAATCTGTAAATACCCATCGTCATCCAATCCCCGAGGCAAGGGAATATCTAAATCGCTGTTCTGCTTTCTTCCGGGAAAATTTTCCCCGCAGTGCATGGAAAAGGTAAACACCCGAGGGTCGTTTTGAAAGACAAATGCGGTGCCATCTCCCTGATGCACATCTAGATCAACCACTAAAATTTGATTGACCAATCCCAAATGAAGCATTACTGACGGGGCAACAGCTAAATCGTTAAAAATGCAAAATCCTGCCCCATAATCCGGGAAGGCATGATGGGTGCCCCCTGCTGTATTGCAAGCCAAACCATGTTCTAGGGCAAGTTTCGCCGTTAAAATCGTTCCCCCAATAGCTAAACAAGTCCGATGCACCAGTTGCTCACTCCAAGGCAGTCCAATCCGCCGTTGCGCTTTGGCATCGAGCGTTCCCTCGCAATAGGCTTGAACATACGCCGGGGTATGCACCAATTCTAACCATTCCCGAGGCGGCGGTTCCGGTTGATGAACCTGCTGGGGTTGAATGACCTCCTCGGCTAATAAAATTTCGTAGAGAATGCCGAATTTTGCCATGGGAAACCGATGTCCCTGGGGTAACGGTGTAACATAGTGAGGATGGTAAATAATCGGTAACGACATTAATAGTTGCTTATTGGCGATTGGTCTGGGATAAAAATGCGCAAATTTTCTCCAAAATTACTTTCCCTATCTTTGTTTGCCGGTTTCGGTTTTCTGGCTTGTTTCATGCTTCCTTCCGCTTCGGCGCGATCCCCTGCTGTTGATCATTCTACGACAATGAATTGGTTTCAAGCAGTCATATTAGGGATTGTCCAAGGCATTACCGAGTTTCTTCCCATTAGCAGCAGCGCTCATTTGAAAGTAGTTCCTGTGGTCTTAGGTTGGGGGGATCCGGGGGTTGCCTTTACTGCTGTGATGCACTTAGGCAGCATTGCTGCCATTATTTGGTACTTCCGGCAAGATTTGGCGCAATTGACACAAGGAACATTACAAGCCCTTCAAAACCGAGATTATTATAATTCCGATTTGCGTCTCACAGCAGGAATTTTGCTGGGAACCTTACCCATCTTGGTTTTTGGTGTCTTGTGGAAGCTGTTTGTAACGGATGACTCTCCCCTGCGCAGTATGACCACCATTGCCGTTACCTCTATAGTAATCGGGCTGCTGTTAGGGATTGCCGAATGGGTCGGAAAGCGCGATCGCGCGGAAAAAGAATTGAAGCCTCTCGATGCAATTGTCATGGGCTTAGCTCAGGCATTAGCCCTAATTCCGGGCACTTCGCGATCGGGGATTACCATTACCGCCGGCTTGTTTTGGGGCTTAGAACGTCCCACTGCTGCTCGGTTTGCATTATTAATGGGCATTCCCACCATTGTCCTTGCCGGATTGGTGGAATTAGCGGAGGTTTTTGATTCTGGCTGGGATAATGCTGAAATTTTCCCCCTTTTAATGGGGACGTTAACCACCTTTATTGTTTCCTATCTCTCGGTTGTGGGGTTAATTGCCTATTTGCAACGTCAGAATACTTGGGTGTTTGTTTGGTATCGCATCATTTTTGGGGGATTGATTATGTTGGGAGTGATTTTCAATCAATTCTAAAAGCTAACCGGTTTGGGCTAACCGCCAGTAGTAACGGTTCCACTGATAAACCCCGGGGATTTCCCATTCAGCGCCATTATCGAAGCGGATAATACAGTTTTGATAGCGATGCCCTTTATATTCTCCCTCGGAAAAACTAACGACAGTGCAAGGATACCAATCTTGATTCTCCGGGGCCGCATCTTGTACCCATTCCCAAATTAAATTCGACACTTCAATGCGATCGCCGACTTTTAATGCTACTTCCTGAGCGCGATCGCTGTTTTCTAAATATTGAGCCACATGATAGGGTTGCACCCGATTGAGCCATTGCGGGCCGTATTCTTGCCGTAAAAACTGGACTTTTCCCGAATTTCGCCCTTGCAGCCAATCATTGAGAATGCGGGCCTTCCAAGGACTCTGTCCCTGTTCGACAATAAATTCTAAGAGAGCCTCCCGCTGATCTGGGGTGAGTTCATCAAGGGGATTTTCCTCGTTAGGCAGATCCCCTGGGGACTCTGTTAAGGTTTCAATTAAGACGCTTTCAATGATTTCTTTTTGCTCATTGGAAAGCGAGATTTGCCCCTTTTCACAACGATGATAAATGGTTTCCAAGACGGACTGTATTTCCTGATAGTCCATTAGTTTTTTTAAAACATCAACTCTAATCTTTTATTTTATTCAGGTTTTTTGTTCTCCCCCAAATAAACGCTTTTTATGCTGTTGATAGGGTTTGCTTCAATTGCCGAGCGCGTTGGCTAATTGCTTGCCAGTCTTCGGCTTGTACCAAGGCTTTGGGAAATAGCTGCGATGATAGCCCCACTGCCGTTGCCCCAGCATCGATAAAGGCTTTGGCATTGTCGAGGGTAACGCCGCCGGTGGGAATTAAGGGAATATTGCCCAATGGCCCTTGCAGACTTTTAATATAGTCAATGCCGCCCATAGCTTGTGCGGGAAATACTTTGACAGCGGTTGCCCCTGCTTGCCAGGCTATAATAATTTCTGTGGGGGAGAGTGCCCCGGCAATGATGGGAACATTATTAGTCTGGGCCGTTTCAATGAGTTGAACGTTAACATGAGGCGTAAAGACAAATTGCGCTCCCAGCGCGATCGCGCGGTTTAATTCTTCCAGGGTTAAAATTGTCCCTGTGCCAATCACACAATCGGGCATCGCCTCTCGCAATTGGGGAATCAAAACCTCCGGTTGATCGCTGTTCCAGGTAATTTCAATTAACCGAATCCCCCCTTGGCGCATGGCGTCGGCAAGCTGCTTCCCTAAGGTGTGGGGAAACGCCCGAATGACGGCAATGACTTGTTCTTGTTTGAGTGTTTCTAAACGGTCATTGGCAATCGTCATGACTTAGATTGAGAGGGTTCTTCTTCGGGAGAGGCGTCTTTGGCAAACCGTTTTTCCAGTTTTTCCAATTGACGTTTAGCCGTGGGATTTTCCGGGTCATATTCCAGGGCTTTTTCATAAGTTTCAATGGCTTGGGCTAGCAATTTTTTTTGCGCATAAGCATTGGCTAAATTGTTCAAACCGATAACATATTCGGGAAACAGTTTAATGGCTTCTTTATATTGACGAATCGCTAAATCATATTGTTCTTGCGCAAAATAGGCATAGCCCATTGCATTGTAAATCAAGGCCCGGTTTTCGTCTTCCACATCTTTAAATTTCAGGGCTTGTTGCAACAATTTTGTGGCTTGAACAAACAATTTTTTTTCCACATAAAGACTGGCTAATTCATAATAATCTTTTGCCGTTGCAGATTCCTCTTTAATTAGTTTTTGGAGTTTCGAAATACGGCTTTCTTTGCGACGGGTTCTTAAAATTTGACGAAACAGGAAAAAAGCAGCCCCTGCTAAAATTAAGACCAGTAATGATAAATAGAAAAGAAGAAGATTATCTTGCATCGTTAATACTTAAATGAGCATTCCTTTTCATTTAGAGTATCATTCGCTTGGCCCAGTTTCCCAAGTTAGCCCCCACTCTTTTGCCTTTTGCTGCAGCCATCCCGATTCCCGCAACTGACGAATGGTTTGGTTCACTTTTTGATGCAGGGCAGTGTATTGCAAGCCTTTGGGCATAACAACGGCTAGGGCTTCTCCGCCGATGCGTTGGGAAAGTAAATGATACTGGGAATATTGTTGCACCCATCCGGTTAAAACCGTTTCATCTCCGGCAAATGCCGCTGCTTTTCCCGCTTCCAGCAGAGATAGGGCTTGTTGATAGGAATCGACGCCCACCAGTTGGGCTTGGGGCAGCCGAAAACGAACTTCGGCGATGGTGCTGGATTCATTTAAAACCGCAATTTTGCCGGAACGGATATCTTGAAGCTGTTTGATATCCTCATCTTTGCTGACAAAAGCAGTGCGCGCCAGGTAATAATAGGGGCTAAAGACAACTAGGCGCGATCGCGCTGGGGTTTGACTGACATGGGCAATGGCAATATCAACGTCTCCGTTTAATACCGCCTTGAATCGTTCGCGATTTGCCACCGGTTCCAATTTGATGGCATTGGCATCCCCCAAAATTTCTTGGGCTAAGCGCCGCGCTAAATCAATTTCAAATCCTTGCAGCTTCCCTTGGGCATTTCGAAACCCCATGGGGCGAAGCTGCTCCTTTACTGCCACTGTCAGCTTGCCTTGGGCTTTAATTTCTGGCAGGGTTGCGGCTTGAACCGTTGCTGGCAAAAAGGAGCAAACACTGCTTAAAATAAGGCCATAACCCAAACTCAAAACTCGGCTTCTCCAAGAAACCGAGTTCAATTCAACCATGCTACAACTCCTAAAAACTAGGCTTTTTTGGCGGTTTCCACAACTTTGCTAAATGCGTCGGGATCTAGCATTGCTAAGTTGGCTAACATCTTGCGATTGAGTTGAATGTTAGCTTTCCGCAGCTTACCGGTGAGTTGCGAATAACTCATCCCGTTTTGCCGGGCAGCAGCGTTGATTCGGGAAATCCACAGACGGCGGAAATCCCGCTTCCGGCGGCGGCGATCGCGGTAAGAATAGCGCAATGCCTTCATCACCTGCTGATTGGCAGTGCGGAAGAGTTTCGAATGGCCGCCGCGATAGCCTTTGGCTAATTTTAAAACCTTCTTATGTCGTTTTCGGGCGACATTCCCTCTTTTAACCCGTGGCATATAATGAGTTTCCTCGATTGTTAATTTACTTCAAATAGGGCAACATCTGCGTTACATTCTTTTTATCCCGTTCACTGACAAACGTTAATTTGGATAAACGGCGTTTCCGTTCCGTTGTTTTCGGTTTTAACAAGTGGTTTCTGTAGGCTTTGCGACGGCGGATTTTTCCGGTTCCTGTGGTGCGAAACCGTTTGGCTGCCGAACGATTGGTTTTCAGCTTAGGCATCTTGGATTTGGCAAGTTGCTGTAAATTTTGACCAACGGTTAGAGCAGGCGCCTTCCGTTTAGGGAGGCGTAATCTCTAACACAGCCTTTTATTATAAGTCAACAGAGCGCGATCGCGCAAGGACGCCTTTCCCCATTAATCATTCAATACCACAGTTTTTCCGCTTTCGGCGGCAATACGGGCGGCATCAGCCACTCGAGTGGCATAAGAACTGGCATGGGGTTGCACATAAAGGGGCTGCTTCTGGGTTAAATAATCCAAAACGGCGGCGGTATCTTTGGCAAATAATCCTCGCCGACTCCCCACTTCAATGGGGGTGGTTTCCTCTCCCCGAATCAGTTTTCCCTCATTGCCGTCAAACAGCAAGGTTCCTTTGTCGCCGTGCAATTCAAAACGGCGATCAGTGTGCCAAAAAACTTCCCCTTTGCCATAGGTGATCTCGGCAAATAGTCCGTTTTGGAATCGCAATTGGGCATGATTGAAACAGGCAACATATTCCTCAGGAGTATCGCGATCCCAATAGCGGGTATAGCAACTGACGGAATTAACTTTGCCGAATAAATCTGTAAAGCGATGCAACCGAGACACAGCGCCGCTCAAAGGAAAACCGAATAATTTTTTATGATAGCTCCATTTGCGGGGAGCGGGACGTTTGGGATTAATGGTACTATAGCGTGCGTAAAATGCCTCGCCAATTTCAGGCAACCATTGACGAATGGCATTGTGCAATCCCCCTAACAGTTCAATGTGTTCCACATGAAGCAGTTGATTTTGAAGTTTGGCAAAATGGATTAAATACTGCGCTTGTTCCGGATTTAAAGAAAGGGGATATTCCACCGCCACATGTTTTCCCGCTTCTAAGGCGGCTTGGGCTAAGTCTCCGTGCTGGGCATTGATATTGCAAATGACGACTAACGCAACATCAGCATTGGCAATAAGCGCCTTTGGGGAGTCATACCCTTTAACGGCGTAAGTTTGACAAAATTCGTTTAAGCTTTCGGGACGATGTCCGGCAACAGCAACTAGCTGAGCGCGATCGTCTTCTGTCAATGCTTCTGCTCGTCGCTGCGCAGCAAAACCAGTACCGATTATACCAGTGCGAATCGAGTTTGTCATTGTCTCCTCCGGGACAGTACCATTGCTAAGATGAAAGGGAGCAGCGCGAACGAGATTAATTTAAGAAGGTTAAATTAACATGTCTTCTCATGAATCCTATCTCCCTCCCAAGTTAGACAAAATTGTACAACGTTTTAAGCGTCGCAGTGACCCGAAACAAAAATATCAACAATTGCTCTGGTATGCGAAAAAGCTGGAAGAAATGCCAGAAGAGGCAAAAAATCCAGAGAATAAAGTGTCAGGCTGTGTGTCGCAAGTTTATATTACGGCTAGTTTAGAAGATGGGAAAGTTCACTATTTAGGAGATTCGGATGCCCAATTAGTTAAAGGATTGGTTGCCTTTTTAATTGATGGTTTAAATGATTTGCCCCCGGAAGAAATTCTCAAAGTGTCTCCCGATTTTATTGAGGAAACCGGATTAAACGTTAGTCTAACCCCCTCTAGGGCTAACGGATTTTATAATATCTTCCAAACCATGAAAAAGAAAGCATTGGGATTTAGTGTTGCCTCGCAAAATTAAGTCTTTGGGTAGTGTTGAATAAGGTGAGGTGCTGTATAATTATTGGCGACTAAGTTGTTTATTTTCAGCTAAAAACCTTGATTTTTACCGTGTTCAGCACTACCAACAACGACAATATTTTGCCAAATTTAGAAATGTTTTTACAAGCTGATCCCGCTTCTGCGGAAGATACTGAGTCAATGCTGCAGTTGCTCGATGAAGCGGAGCGGTTTTTTTCAAAACAATCGATTTCCATTGATCCGCTCTACTTGCTTATTGGATTGGCAACGCTACTAATCGCCATTATTATTTTTGTTATTCCCAAACTTCTTAACTTTTTAGTTTCCCGTTTTTTACCGACAGAATTAAGGGATGCCTATCAACAAATTTTTGCCCCTTATCAAAGGTGGATTTTTCTCTCAATTCTTCTTGCCATCGGCGATATTGTTCTCTTATTAACCCCTGATATCCCCACCTGGCTATATATCAGCGAGTTTTTCCTGGGGGGCGCGATCGCGATTAACATCTGCCTGTTGGCGTTTACCCTATTTGATAAGTTTTTTGGGGGATATCTGCTCGATTTGGCCCTCAGAAGCCGCAATAATGTCAATAGCGAACTCTTAGCGTTTATTAAGTTTGTTGCCAACACGCTAATTGTTCTTATTGTTATCTTTATTTTTGCCGAATCCCATCGTTTAAGCATTACTGGCTTAATTGCAAGTATTGGCGTTGGCGGCCTTGCCATTGCCTTTGCTTCCCAGAAAGTTCTGGAACAAATATTGTGGACAATTTTACTCTACGTGGATCGGCCCTTTGTGGCAGATGATTATATTCACCTGCAAGACGGCACCTTCGGCAGAGTGGAAGCCATTGGCTGGCGTTCCAGCAAAATTCGTCTATCTGGGAAAGGAACTCTGGTGGTTATTCCCAATAGCATGCTCACTCAGATGTCCATTGAAAATCTCTCAGGGGCACAGAAAATTATTAGCCTCCTTAATATTTTCTTTGAACGAGACATTCCTGAACAAGAAAAAGCATTGGTTCGGCAAATTATCTTAGATAGCACCAAGGATATTTACGGCATTGACCACCGTTTAACGGAAGTAACTTTTGAAAATGTCGGAAATACTAGCAATGGTCAAACTGGGCAAGTACAAGCTCAGGTGAGATTCTTTGTTCTAGGCGCGGGATCCACGGCGCTGGAAATTCGCACCCAACTTTTAGATGCGGCGCGACGCAACATTAGCAAACGTCTCAAAGATTACGGCATTGGTTTCCAAATCGACGAAAAACCCATCAATGTCGATTCTCCCATGAATATTTAGTCCACTTTTCATCAGTATTGCCAGTAATGAGCCTACTTGCTTTCAACCCCTTACAAGTTCTTCCCGAGAGTTGGAAACTGATAAACCCTGTCGAGTTTTATCAAGACAACCAACAGTTCCTGATTGAACTCGGAATTCGGTTAGCAGGGTTAATCATTCTCCTTTGTATTATCCTTGCTGTTTGTCGAGTCATCCCTTGGATTTTGCTTTGGTTTTGCGCGCGATCGCTGCCCTCAGAAAAATATAAAGAATACGAGCATTTTAGTGAACCCTTCCGAAAGGACTTAATTAGAGCGCTTACTTTCATCTTCATTGATATCAGTCTGACGATTCTTAAACCTTATGAACAGGTTTATCCGATAATTAACTTTATTGCCGACTTTGCGGTCATGGCAAGTACCGCTTGGCTGGTCTCAAAAGTTGCTAAACAAGCGATCCGTATCTATGGCGTCACTCTCCTGAAACGGGTGAGTCAAGAAGTCAACGATCTCATTTTGATTTTTGAAAATACTGTCAATGTGATCATTGGCTTTCTTGCGGTGGTTATTTTTGCCCAGAGTAAAGATTTTAATCTCATTGCCCTGTTAACCGGTTTAGGAATTGGCGGGATCGCGATCGCGTTTGCGGCCCAAGAAGCCTTATCGCAAATTCTAGCGACCATTGTCATTTACTTGGATCGTCCCTATCTTACCGGCGAGTACGTTCGCATCAACTTTGTCGCTCCTCAGGAAGATGTTTATGGGCGCATCGAGTCCATTGGCTTACGCTCCACCAAGTTGCGCATTTCTGCCACGAATACCTTATTGGTGGTTCCCAATTCCCTAATGGTCACCAAAGATATTGAAAATATCTCCCGAGGCACGAAGGTGATGGTGCTGTTTTATCTTGATTTCTTTGAAGTTTTGGATGAGTCGGAACGGGCATTAGTGGATAAGGTAGTACAAGAAAGCGTCAATCGAGAACTGTTTGGATTGGATCCCGGCAGTACCCAAGTTGTTCTCTTTGAACCGGAAGATAAACCTGGGACACGAGCTCGCATTAGTCTATTTGTCATGAGCTCTAACCAAGAGTCGATGATTATTCGTAAACGGTTAGTCGAAATTGCTAACAAGTCCATCAGCGACCAGTTAAAAACTCAGGGATTGAAATTTGAATTTGCTGAACCAACAATTTATGTGGACTCGCCTGTCACCCTTTAATCCTGACTTACCGTCACTTGAGAACAAATAATGGAGATTTTGGAAAATTTGCAACAAAATTTGGCAATTGACATTAATCTTCGATGGCAATTGCTTAACTTTGCAATCCGACTGGGATGGTTTGTTCTTTTAACCTTAGTCGCTGTGTTCCTAGGGCGAGCCTTACCCTCTTTGATTCAATGGGGCATTGATCGCTTTGCCCTCAAATTTCTAATTGAGCCCTATGAGCGGGTTGTTATTCCGCTACGGGGCTTAATTGTTCGCAGCGGTATTTTAATTATTACAGCCATCAACATTAAGCTCTTTCAGCCTTATCCAGGACTGTATGAGTTTTTAAGGTTTGTTGTTTATCTACCATTGACCGTTGTGGTAGCTTGGTTTTTATCTCGATTGGTGCGACAAGTGGTTCGGGTATATGGGATCAAGATTCTCCAAAACTTTCGTCGGGATGCGGATGACTTTCTTATTATCGGAGAAAGCCTTGCCAATTTTATTATCGGGTTCTTTGCCGTAATTTTCTTTGCTCAAAGTCAGAGCATCAATATCATTAGCATTCTAACGGGGGTAGGGATTGGCGGCGTTGCTGTTGCCCTTGCCGCCAAAGAAGTTTTATCTCAAGTAATTAAAACGATTCTAATTTACCTGGATCGACCTTATATTCCAGGAGAATATATCCGAGCCAACTTTAATTTTCTAGACGAGGATATTTACGGTCGTGTTGAATCCATTGGCATTCGTTCCACAAAAATTCGGCTCGCTGCTAAAAATACCCTTTTAATTGCGCCTAACTCCCTCATGGCAAGAATGGATGTGGAAAATGTCTCCCGAGGGAAAAAGATCATGATTCTGTTTTACCTAGATTTTTTCAAGCAATTAAATGACCGGGAAAAGGTGCTAGTCCATCAAGCCATTGAAGACAGTCTCCACAACAAACTCTCCGATGTGGATTCCAGCAGCACGCAAATTGCTTTGTTTGAATTAGAGGAACAAGCAGGAACGCGCGCTCGCATTAGTTTATTTGTTAAAGGGGCAAATGAAAAGTCAATTATGATTCGTAAACGATTGGTGGAGATTGCTAACCAGTCCCTAACAAATCGATTGCAAGCAGAAAATTTACAGTTTGAATTTGCTGAACCAACAATTTATGTAGATGCACCGATGACAATGTAGCAAAGGGAAATAATGGATCTTTCTGAAATTTTGCTAAAACTTCAATTTGGAGATGCCAACTTCCAACAACTGCTAAAGTCTTTTGCAAGGGACTTAGGTTGGTTTGTTTTTTGGACGATTTTGGGCATCCTAGTGACGCGATTATTGCCGTTTTTTTTCCAGTGGTGTGTGGATCGCTTTGCGCCGAAATTTATTGCCGAACCGCATAATCGCATTATTTCTCCATTACGAAACTTACTTGTCCGTACGGCTCTAATCATTATTATTGCCATTAATATCAATGTATTTCGCCCTTATCCTGCATTATTTAACTTTTTGCAATTATTTGCTTATTTTGCTGTAACCATTAGTGTGGCGTGGTTTATATCACGCATAGTGCGACAGGTAATGCAAGTTCACGGAACTCAATTGATTAAAAGCTTCAGCGGTAAAGGCGACGATATTATCATTATCGGCGAAACAATAGCAAATGTAGCGATTGTTTTTTTTGCCGTCATCTTCTTTGCTCAGAGTCAAAATCTGAATCTGGCAAGTGTTCTCACTGGGGTTGGTATTGGCGGAATTGCCATTGCCTTTGCTGCTAAAGAAGTGTTGTCGCAAATTGTGGGTACCATTGTTCTTTATTTAGATCGGCCTTATGTCCCCGGCGAATATGTTCGCGCCAACTTTAATCCGGCAGCGGAAGATATTTATGGACGTGTGGAATCAATTGGGATTCGTTCGAGTAAAATTCGACTCGCTGCCACCAATACCCTCTTAATTGTTCCCAATTCCATTATGGCCAGCACCGACGTAGAAAATATTTCTCGGGGAACCAAGGTCATGGCGTTGTTATATTTAGACTTTCCCAGAGTATTGCGAGATGGAGAACGATCCTTGGTGGATCAGGTTTTAAATAATAGCTTGGGCCATGTTTTTGGCATTGAATCAGGCAGTATCCGCATTGCTACGTTTGAACCGGAAGACAAACCGGGAACTCGCGCCCGGGTTAGCTTCTTTATCATGAGTGCCAGCAGTGGTTCCCTCAACATTCAGAAACGTTTGGTGGAAGTGGCGAATCAGGAAATTGCCGAGCGTTTAGCGGCAAATGATCTCCAGTTTTCCATGGAAGAACCGATGATTTATGTTGATTCGCCAGTCACCAAATAAGGAATAAGCTTAGTTGGATTCGTTGTTGGAGGATTGAGCAAATGAATCAGAAGATTCTCTTTCAGCAATTTCTTGTTCAATTTCCTCAATTCCTTCCTCAGAAGATCCTTCAGAAATGGCACGGGTGCAAGCCCAATTACTGGGAAGGGCTGACGGCCATCCCATCCGAATTGCTTCTGGGCAAATGGTCATAATAGTTAGCTGACAGTCAATTAGTTGTAATCCTTCTTTTTCCGCTTGCTTCAGGCTTTGTTTTAGGATGGAGTCATTGTTGAATTCAATGGTACGGTTACATTGAATGCAGACAACATGGTGGTGATGGTGGGGATGAGGGCGATTCAGTTCATAATGTTTGTGTCCCTCGGCTAATTCTAATTCCCGTAAAATCCCCATCCGTGTCATGAGTTTGACACTGCGATAGATGGTGGATAAACTAATTTCCTCGCCTCGTTTTTGAAGAAGGTGAAATAGTTCTTCCGCGCTGAGATGATGCCCTCGGGGCAGGTTTTGAAACACATGGAGAATCGTTTCCCGTTGTGGTGTCAAACGCCAACCGCGAGAGTTCAATTCAGCTTTGAGGGAGGATGAGGTATAGGGAGGCATTACCATAATGATTCTTGGCAATAAATGCTATATATTGAAAATGATACTCGTTAATCGCTTTAGTTGCAACAATTTTCAATTATTGAAAATCTACTGCAATAGAATCCTCCCTTTCTCCCATCTTTCGTTTTCGTTATTAACCGCCGATTTGAGACATGGTACGGGTATAAGTTCCGCTTTCGGTGCCGTTATTGCGTTCCTTAAAGTTGATTTCAGGTTTAATCTCAAGAATATGGCGCACGCGATCGCGCATTTGGTTAAAATCGGGATGATTGCGCAAAGAGGTTTTGAGATCGATTTGTCCCATTTCATTTAATAAACAGGGACGCAACCAACCATCTGCTGAGAGGCGCATGCGATTGCAATTGTCGCAAAAACATTCCGACATCTGAGAAATAAACCCTAAAGTGCCTTTTGCTCCCGGAATTTGGAAGACATCTGCCGGGCCGTTTCCCGCGACGGCTGAAGTTTCTAATCCCCAGTTGTTGCGAATGTCTTGACGAATTTCTTCCGAGGGAATCCAGGCGCGATCGCTGTATAATTCACTATTGCCAATGGGCATAAACTCAATAAAGCGCACGTGCCAATTTCTTTCAAGAGTCAACGCCGCCAAATCTAAAATTTCGTGGTCATTGACGCCAGGAATCACCACGACATTTAATTTTAAGGGATCAAATCCCACTTGATGCGCTTTAAGAATGCCATTCCAGGTTTGTTGCCAACGACTGCGCCCGTTGTTACCGATAATGCTATCGAAATTTTCAGGATTAAGGGAGTCCAGGCTAATATTGATTCGTCTTAAACCAGCCTCATAAAGCGGTTGGGCAAACTTCTCCAACAGAAACGCATTGCTGCTAATTGCTAAGTCTTCTGTTTCCGGCAGAGAATTAATGGCTTCCACAATTTCTACAATATCGGGACGCAATAACGGTTCGCCACCGGTTAAACGAAATTTTTTAAATCCCAAGGGAATAAAAACTTCTTTTAAGAGGGTAATAATTTCCTCTTTTGTTAAGAGACTTTCCTGAAGAAGATAATTTAATTCTTCGCCGCTGGGCATACAATAATGGCAGCGAAAATTACAGCGATCGATTAAACTAATGCGAAGATAATCAACAGTTTGCATAAACAGGTGAGTTGTGCTGGCTTCTTACCAAATTAGATCAACATTCAGTGTAAAATTGCATAAGACATCTTCCCCCGACAGGGTTTGAGGAGAGTCTAACACTTGTTTCGGCTGGTTAGCACGATAAATTTCCACTTGTCGCTGTTGACGGTTAATCAACCAACCTAAGCGAGTTCCATTCTCTACATATTCGCTCATTTTTTGCTGTAACATTGGTAACGAATCGCTCGCTGACCGCAACTCCCCTACAAAATCAGGACAAATTGGCGGAAATTTTGCCTGTTGTTCCAGTGTTAAACGGTTCCATCTTTCTAGCCTAAGCCAAGCAACATCAGGCGAGCGAATTGCCCCATTAGGAAGTTTGAAACCGCTAGAAGAATCAAAGGCAATTCCTGTTTGATCTTGTTCTGCCCAATTGGCTAATTGTTGAATTAGTTTTAAATTCCGGTTCCCTGTTTCTCCTCCTGTGGGAGACATAATGATCGCTTTGCCGTCTGAGGTGCGTTCAAACTTTAAGTCGCGATTGGCAATACAAAGCTGATAAAACTGTTCATCGGTTAAATTTGTCGTTTTCAAGTCAAGGGTTAAAGGCATCTGTATCATTCTAGTCTTCTGCACAATTGGAAGCAGGGCGTATTACGGCATTTTCCCGCAATTGGCTGAGGGATTGTTCCAGCACTAATAATTGCGGCAAGTTGAGAGAATAATAGACCCAACGGCCATCTTGCCGCGCTTGCACGAGTTTTGCTTCTTTGAGAATTTTCAGATGGAACGATAACTTTGATTGGGCAACCGAGACGCGATCGCGCAAATCGCACACACATAATTCTTGTTCTTGCAATAATTCTAGGACTTGCATCCGCAAGGGATCTGACAATGCCTGAAACCCTGCGACAATTTCTTTAGAAGTGATTTGATTGGTTGTAATCATTTTCAATTTTCCCCTCCTATTTCCACTTTAAACAGAAACCATTTTGCCAACCTTGTAAACTATTAATCAAAAAGACATAACATATTGGAACGTTTGGCGTGAATTTAGAGGTTTGGCCGGGAAAACCCCACCCGCTGGGGGCAACATGGGATGGCGAAGGCGTTAATTTTGCCGTCTTTTCAGAGAATGCTGCTGAAATTGAGCTCTGCTTATTTACTGGGCAAGGTCATGAAATTCGTCTTCCCCTCAAAGAAGTGCACAATTATGTCTGGCATGGTTATATCCCGGGGTTGCAACCGGGGCAACGCTATAATTACCGAGTTCATGGCGAATTTCTCCCGAAAAAAGGACATCGGTTCAATCGCAACAAACTATTGCTCGATCCCTATGCCCGTGCTATTGCCGGAGATATTGGTTATGGCGAAGAACTCTTTGCTTATCCCTGGGACGCTGAAGAAAAAGATTTAGTGTGTTCCAATACCGATGATAGCCACTTGATTCCCCAATGCGTTGTTGTTAATGACGACTTTGATTGGGAAGGCGACCAACTCTTGCAAACGCCTTGGCATGAAACGGTAATTTATGAAGTGCATGTCAAAGGCTTTACCCAACAACATCCGAAAATTCCTAAGCATCAACGGGGAACCTATGCCGGATTAGCGCATCCTGTTGCCATTGACCATCTCACCTCCTTAGGCATAACTGCTGTGGAATTAATGCCGGTGCATCACTTTTTTGCCTATCCTGGCCATTTGGTTAGCAAAGGACTCTATAACTATTGGGGATATGATTCCATTGGCTATTTTGCCCCTTATTCAGAATATAGTGCCCATGGCAAGACCGGAGACCAAGTGACAGAATTTAAGGAAATGGTCAAAGCATTGCATCAAGCCGGCATTGAAGTGATTTTAGATGTTGTCTATAACCATACCGGAGAAGGGAATCATTTCGGACCAACCCTTTGTTTCCGCGGCTTTGATAATGTTGCCTATTATCGCTTAGTGGATGATGATCCTCGCTACTATATGGATTTTACCGGTTGCGGCAACTCGATGAATGTCCGTCACCCGCAAGTTTTGAAATTAATTATGGACAGTTTGCGCTACTGGGTGCAACAAATGCATGTGGATGGCTTTCGCTTCGACTTAGCGTCGGCATTGGTGCGAGAGTTGTATGAAGTAAATAGTCTGGCGGCGTTTTTTGATATTATCCATCAAGACCCGATTCTTTCTCAGGTAAAACTCATTGCCGAACCTTGGGATTTGGGAGAAGGCGGCTATCAAGTGGGAAACTTTCCCTTGCTTTGGTCGGAATGGAATGGCAAATATCGGGATACTGTGCGAGATTTTTGGCGCGGCGAGGAAAATACCTTAACTGAGTTTGCTTATCGCTTAACAGGCAGTTCGGATTTATATCAAGCCCATGGAAAATTGCCTCATGCCAGCATTAATTTCATTACTGCCCACGATGGCTTTACATTGCGCGATTTGGTCAGTTACAACGAAAAACATAATCACGATAATGGCGAGGATAACCATGATGGGGAAAGCCACAATCGGTCTTGGAATTGCGGGGCAGAAGGGGAAACCGATGATCCAGAAATTCTAAGGCTGCGATCGCGCCAACAACGCAATTTCTTAACCACCTTAATGTTATCCCAAGGGGTTCCCATGCTGCTCGGCGGCGATGAAATGGGACGCACGCAACAGGGAAATAATAATGCCTATTGTCAGGATAACGAACTGACTTGGTTTGATTGGGAGTTATCGTCGGAAAACCAAGAATTGCTGGCATTTACCCGACAATTAATTGCCTTTCGCCGAGACCATCCCGTGTTTCATTGCCGGAATTGGTTTCAGGGGCGTGCCCGGGCGCAAATCAACGACTTAGGCTGGTATCATCCTGATGGCACTCATGTAACAGAACAACAATGGGAAGATAATCATTTGACTAAGGCCATTGCTATGTTTCTCAATGGTAAGGAATTATTGGCACCGGATCGGCGGGGCAATCGTTTAGTTGATGATAGCTTTTTATTGTTGTTTAATGCTAATGATGAAGAAGTGAGATTTACGCTGCCGAAAAGCTTACAACCCTGGCAGTGGCAAGGGGTGATTGATACCAACCAATCGCAGCTGCTATCAGGGGAAACGGTGTATTGCGGCGATGCGGAAATTGTCCTCAATGGGTTTTCGATTATGGTTTTAAAAACTCAGGAATAATACAGCGTTAAGCCAATGACCAATGCCTAATGACGAATTATCAAACGAATGTCACGACGAACCCCAAAACTGTGGTATCACCAAGGAACGCTATTACTCCATCCGCCGCCGCAGGGCAAGGCTTGGATTGATTTTGCCGCTTGGGACGATCGCGTGGAGAAGTTTCGTATCCCTGCCATTTATTATCGCGCCTTGGTAGAAGCGTTACAAGCTGAAGAAATTGATTTCATTGACGAGGCAAAGGAATTTTACGCTTTGGCATTGAATTCCCGTTTTGAGATGACGCCCTATCCCCATCAGGCAGAGGCGCTGCAACAGTGGAAAGAAGCAGGAAGACAAGGTATTGTTGTTTTGCCCACCGCAGCGGGAAAAACCTATTTAGCCCAGTTGGCAATGGAAGCCACCCCGCGCACGACATTAATTGTGGTTCCCACCTTAGACTTGATGCATCAGTGGTACGCGCAACTGGAAGCTGCCTTTCCCGATATCGATTTGGGCTTGTTAGGCGGCGGTTCCCATGATCGCAGCGAGATTCTGGTGGCAACTTACAACAGTGCTGCGATTTATGCCGAAGCAATCGGCCATCGCTATGCCTTATTAATTTTTGATGAATGTCATCATTTGCCCACAGACTTTTCCCGAGTGATTGCCGAATACGCGATCGCGCCCTATCGTTTAGGACTCACTGCAACGCCGGAACGGTCCGATGGCAACGAACGAGACTTAGAAGCCCTCATTGGTTCCATTATCTATCGCAAAAGCCCCAATGAGTTATCCGGGGATGCTTTAGCCCATTATAAAACGGTGGAAATTAAAGTGAAATTATCCCCAAAAGAGAAACAACAGTATCAAGAGGCAATTGCAACGCGGAATCAATTTTTGAAAGAGAAACGGATTTCCTTGAAAGACTTAAAAGGCTGGCAATTGTTTGTCAAAGAAAGCGCGCGATCGCAACAAGGCAGACGTGCCATGTTAGCCCATCGTCAAGCCAAAGAAATTGCCCTGGGAACCGAAAGTAAACTGCGAGTGTTAACTGAATTAATCACCAAACATTCCCCAGAACCGATTTTGGTTTTCACCAATGACAATGCCACGGTTTATCGCATTTCCCAAGACTTTTTAATTCCGGCCATTACGCACCAAACCCCCGTAAAAGAACGCCATGCCATTTTGCAAAAATTCAAAACGGGGGAATATAAAACCTTAGTTGCTTCTCATGTTTTGAACGAAGGGGTTGATGTTCCCGATGCCAGGATTGCCATTATTTTATCAGGAACGGGGTCTGCTCGGGAATATGTGCAACGCTTAGGTCGCGTCTTAAGAAAAGGGAAAAGCAATAATAAACAAGCCATTCTCTATGAGGTAATTGCCGAAGAAACCAGCGAAGAACGCACTTCCCAACGCAGACGGGTCAAATCGGACAAAAAAGAACATCAACTCGATGTTTTTTCATCAAACAACAATCAATCTACTTCCCTTCCCAAAGCGGCGGAAAAAGGAGGAGACTATACCGTTGAGGAAGAATAATAATTCTAATTCATGTTTTTGATGAGTTAAATAGAAAGCGATCGCGCGCTAAACCCTTAATCGGTTGAATCAAGAATTCTTTTTAGGTATTGCGATATTAAACGCCATCATTAATCAGTTAAATCAAGGATTTTTTTTAGGTATAACAATCTAAATTATTATGACGTTAATAATAAAAACTATTATTATAGCAATTCTCACTCTAATGAGATACGCTCTGAACTGAACCAATTAAGTAATTAAATTTTGTCATAAGCCTTAATCAGTCAATGTTGCTACTGTAGCTCGTGAGTCCAAGAACTGCTATAAATCAAACTCAAGGTAAAATAAAATGAAGCGTCAAAAAAACACTATGCTGTCAGCACCTCTTCCTTGAA
Organism: Cyanobacteria bacterium SW_9_44_58; assembly: GCA_003021905.1. Classification (GTDB taxonomy): domain Bacteria; phylum Cyanobacteriota; class Cyanobacteriia; order Cyanobacteriales; family Rubidibacteraceae; genus Halothece. The sequence continues at coordinate 28,057 of PXPI01000120.1, forward strand.
GGAAGAGGCTTCGTGCTTCTTTCTTCAGTAGCTGACCCGCCTAAGTCCTACGAGGACTACGTTTAGGGGAAGTTGTTAAAGTCCTACCTTGGGATTGTTGCCAGTCCCAAGCTCTAGAAGTTCTAGCTTAAACATCTGTAAAAAGAGGTAAGGAAGTAGTTAGAGCAAAGTACCGCCCTTAAACATTGGCTAGGCTAACGTCACTCGTGCAGGAAGTTTCCCGTTATTGGGAAGTTTGGAAAGGAACTGCACCTCTTCCTTTCCTCTTAAATAAATTATTCCGGAGTGAACGACGGGGTTTTAGACCCGTGATTAAATGATGACACAAGTGCTTTGTTTAGGGGAAATTTTATATGATTGTTTAGCCCAAGAAACCGGGAAAGCCATCAACGAAGTCAACCATTGGACAGCCTATCCTGGGGGGGCACCGGCCAATGTTGCCACAGCTTTAGTGAAACTGGGAACCTCTGCCGGGTTTATTGGCTGTATTGGTCAAGATGAAGCAGGAGAGGCGCTCAAACAGCTATTATCAGAAACCGGGGTCAACTGTGAAGGCATCCAAGAACATCCCACCGCCCCCACGCGACAAGTGTATGTTTTACGGTCTCCTGAGGGCGATCGCGAATTCGCAGGCTTTGGCGATCTTCCCCCGGATCAGTTTGCCGATGCCTTTCTCAATGCCGATCAACTCCCGATTCCGTTATTTGAACAGGCCCAATTTTTAGTTATCGGCACCTTAGAACTTGCCTATCCCACCACCCGCAAAGCCGTTTTTCGCGCCCTCAATTTAGCCAATACCTATAACTTAAAAGTCTTAGTGGATGTCAACTGGCGACCTATGTTTTGGCCGGATCCCGAGGCTGCCATTCCCCTAATTAAGCAATTGTGGCAGTTTGTGGATTTTGTCAAATTATCCCGTGAGGAAGCCCAATGGTTGTTTCAGACAGGAGAATCGGGCGCGATCGCGCATCAACTCAGCTCAGTGGAAGGCGTTTTTGTTACCGATGGCGAGGGAACCATCAGCTATCATTTAAACGATTTTGAAGGCAAAATTTCTGCTTTTCAAGTGTCAGTTGAAGATACCACCGGGGCTGGCGACAGTTTTGTGGCTGGGTTAGTGCATCAGCTGTGTCAACAGGGGTTAACTCATTTAGACAATGCCAAAACGGTTCAAGAAATTGTTATCTATGCTTGTGCGGTCGGGGCGTTGAGTACGACCAAACCAGGTGCGATTTCTGCGCAGCCAACGGCGAATGAAGTTGAACAATTTTTAAATCAAACAACTTCCTCAATTTAAGGATTAAAAATAATAATTAACTATAAATTTTAAAAATCAAGGAAAAATCATCAATATGAGATCAAATTAATTGATTCCTGCTATAAATCAACCATTCTCTTCCTCCCAAAGAGCCACAATAAAGTAAACATTGATCGATTTGATATTATTTAATTCACATCAAACATTCAGTCACAACTTAATATGATAAATGTTATTGATTCAATGTTAAAATAACGGTTTAGGGAGTTAACCGAACTATTAATGTAGCTAATGTCTCCTGTCAATCCAGAAGAATTGGATCAGATTATCAATCAGATCAATGAAACGCTGTTGAAAAATAATCAAGCATCGCTTAATTCTACAGAAATTATTATTTTACAAGGGATTTGGCAAAATCAAACTTACAATCAAATTGCCCAACAAGCGGCATATAGTTCTGACTATTTAAGCAATGTCGTTGCGCCGAAATTGTTGCGAAGACTTGGGCAAATCATTGGTAAGCGAGTTACTAAAAAGACTTGTCGTCCCCTACTGCAATCTTACTTTACCCCACCCCCATATTCCGCGACCAATTCGACCTTGAATTCAGCAGTCATTTCAGAATCGATTTCTTATCCCAGTGGTGCAATTCCCTTTAACTCGCCATTTTATATTAATCGTTTTCCCATTGAACAACAGAGTTTTGCTGAAATTCAAAAACCAGGGGCATTAGTTCGAATCAAAGCACCGCAAGAAATGGGGAAAACTTCCCTGTTGATTAGAATTTTAGAATACGGCAAGCAGTTAGGATATCACAGGATTACCCTAGATCTGCAGCAAGCCGATCAAGAAATTTTAGGCAGTGTTGATAAATTTTTGCGTTGGATTTGCGCCAATTTAAGCCATCAGCTTGAAGTTGAATCCAAACTAGACGAATACTGGGATGAAGATATTGGCAGCGGTGTCAGTTGCAGCCTTTATTTACACTATCTTCTTGAACAACTGGAAGCGCCCCTGGTGCTGGCGTTTGATGAAGTCAATCAGATTTTTGAGTATCCGAAAATTGCCAAAAGTTTTTTACCGTTATTGCGATCTTGGTATGAAGAAACGAAGGAAGTGTCCTTATGGCAAAAACTGCGTTTAGTCGTCATTCATTCTACAGAAATTTATGTCCCGCTGCAACTGAATCAATCGCCGTTTAGCAATGTGGGATTGCCTCTAGAACTGGGGAACTTTAGCTTTGAGGAAGTCCAGGAATTAGCCGGACGCTATGGCCTGTTTTGGGGAGAACAAGAAGTGAATCAGTTAATGTCGGTTATTGCTGGACATCCGGCTCTGGTTCATCTCACTCTTTATTATATTACGCAAAAAGAGGCGGCCTTATCGGAACTTCTCCAAAATGCGGCTAGTTATCGCGGCATTTATGCTTCCCATTTACAGCGGCATCAAGCAACCCTACAAGAACAACCGGCGTTAGCCCATGCGTGTTACCAGGTGATGACTGCTGAAGAACCGGTTTCCATCGAACCGATTTTAGCTTATAAACTCTACAGTATGGGATTAATCGATTTAGATCGCGATCGCGCTTTTCCTAGAATTCCCCTTTATCGAACCTACTTTCAAGACAAACTGAAATCCAGCAATTTCCATGAATCAAGCTAATTCTCAGCAAAGGCAAAACGAGAACAATTCCGTCTTAGTTCCCAGCTCGATTCTGACAGCAAATCGCTACGAACTGAGTGATTTGCCAATGCATATAGAAGGAAACCTTCCAGAGGATATACAGGGTCATTTTTTTATGGTAGCCCCTGTCGGTTCCATTGCTTCGGGAGGATTGCCTTATCCTAGCAAGGATTCAATTCTCAATGGAGATGGCATGATTTACCGACTTGATTTTGATGAACCAGGTCAAGTAAAAGTGAAAACGAAGTTAGTTAAACCGCCGGATTATTATGCGGATCAAGCAAGCCAACCCGGCAGCAAATATGCGCAGTATGGCTTTAAAAATTATGGAATTACTCGGTTTTCCCTTTCCCTTGGTTTTCGCAATCAGCTAAATACGGCTTTTTTACCCATGCCATTTCCTGAAGATTCGTTGCAGCGGCTGTTAGTCACGTATGATGGCGGTCGCCCTTATGAACTTGATACAGAAAGTCTGGACTTAGTTACGCCAGTGGGATCAAATCGAGAGTGGCAAGCAGAAATTAATTTATTTAATTATCCTTTTTAACCGTTTTTAAGCAGTGCGCATCCGGCCTTTGATGGCAATACCGGGGAAATGTTTACGGTCAACTATAGCCGTTCCCTGGAAAACTTTTTAAAAACCATTCCTTTCATCGATGAACTGCAAGAGCTGCCGCAAGAAATTGAGGAATTCGCAGGCGCCATAATTGGATTTTCCAGTGCTGAGTTAATCCGAGATATTATTAACAGTTTTTATCGCTTCTTTGATCAGGTTAACGACCAAGTTTTCCAAATTTTAGAAACAATTTCCGGCATCAATTTAGAAAATTTTGTCTATTTAATTCGTTGGGATGGACACAATGATTTAGAACGCTGGAAACTGGTTTTACCTGATGGAACACCCATTAAAATCAAACAAACGATTCATCAAATTGGCATTAGCCGAGACTATGTCGTTTTGATGGATACGGCTTTTATTACTGGCATCGAGCAAATCATTAATAATCCGATTCCTGAAAATAAAGAACTGGAACAGCTACTGCGAGAGTTGCTGGAAAAAGCGCCGAATCCAGATTCGGCAATTTATATTGTCCGCCGTCAAGACCTAACAAGAGGCCAATATTTGGCATTAGGAGAAGAAGAAGTAAAAGTGGTTGCGCAACAACTAACCATTCCCATAGAAGCGGCTCACTTTTTGATGGATTATGAAAATCCCAACGGAGAGATGACACTCCATATTGCTCATATTTGTGCTTGGAATGTTGCAGAATGGATGCATCCCTATGATGTTTCTCCTTATCAAGATTGTTCCTTTGTCTCTCAACGAATTCATGCCATGGAAAGCAGCGAAATGGACATTAGCCGCTTAGGACGTTATGTCATTGATGCTGAACAAGGGGAACTGGTGAAATCCCAACTCGTTTCTGAAACTCCGTCAACTTGGGGAACCGGTTTATATGCTTTTCTGGATCGCTTGCCGTCGGGGAAACCTCCCTCCCGACTCGACAATATTTATTGGGCTTCTTTAGGTCTTTGGGAAGAATTAATGACCGAATTTGGCAGAGAGTTATTTGAGGATTATAAATATCGTGCAATTCCCATTGACGAGGTTTTAGAGTTGGCGAAAAAAGGAATTCCCTCTTCTCTTTTTAGGGTCGATACTAACAAGATGGTGTTGGAAGACAGTTATCAATTTCCAACCGGTTATATTGGCAGTTCCCCGCAATTTATCCCCAAGCAGGATTCTGATGGAAATTCCACGGATGGCTACTTAATTTGTACCGTTTTTACTCCTGAAAATAGCGAATTTTGGTTATTTGACGGCAAGAAATTGAGTCAAGGACCAGTGTGTCAATTATCTCATCCTTCTCTTAACTTTGGTTTCAGTTTGCACACCACTTGGTTGCCAGCGATTGGGCATCGACAAGCTAAATATAATATTCCGGTTAGCTTAGATTATCAAGCTGTTGTGAATCAGCAATCCGATTCCATGATTCGGGAGTTGTTTGAAAAGGAAATTTATCCTCACTTTTGATTGCAATTAAAAATGTTATTTTTGCTATGCTCTCAGGATACACAATTCAAGAAAGCATTACGGAACGAGCGAAAACGATCATTGAGCGCGGAATTAGAAATCATGACGGTCAATCTGTCATTATTAAGCGCTTAAAGGCGGACAATCCGAATATAAAAGATATTAGTCGACTGCAGCATGAATATGAAATCAGCAAAGATCTTGATTGTTCCGGTATTGTTAAATCCTATAGCTTAGAAGCGGATGGGAATAGCTTTGCTTTAATTTTGGAAGATTTTGGCGGTCAATCGCTTTCCCAATTTTTAGCTGCGACTCAGCTGCAGTTAGAAGCGTTTTTCAACATCGCCCTGAGTCTTACCAAAACTTTAATCCAATTGCATCAAGTTCCGGTTATTCACAAAGATATTAAACCAAGCAACATCATTATCCATCCCGAAACGCAACTGGTTAAATTAACCGACTTTAGCGTTGCGACTCGTTTACCGTTTCAATCTCCTTCCATACCAGCCCCTAACGCGATCGCGGGCACCCTTGCTTATATGTCCCCGGAACAAACGGGAAGAATGAATCGCTATCTTGATCACCGCAGCGATTTGTATTCTTTGGGAGTCACCTTTTATCAAATGCTCGCGGGACAGTTGCCGTTTTTGAGCAACGATCCCTTAGCCTTAATGTATGCTCATTTAGCAGAAAAACCAGTGCCGCTGCATCAAGAACATAATGTTCCCCCAGCTTTATCTGAGATTATTCTCAAATTGCTTGCCAAGCGAGCAGAAGATCGCTATCAAAGCGCCCAAGGATTGCAGTATGATTTACAACATTGCTGGAGTCAGTTACAAACCCAAGGAACAATTGAGACTTTTTCCTTAGGGCAGTGCGATCGCGCCTCCCAACTGCTGATCCCGCAAAAACTCTATGGACGGGAAACAGAAGTCCAAACGCTGCTCAATGCTTTTGACAGCATTCATAATAACAACAGCAGATTGATTCTCATTTCCGGCTATCCTGGCATTGGAAAAACCTCTCTTGTCAAAGAATTGTACTATCCCCTTTTGAGATCGCGGGGATATTTGATTAGCGGCAAATTCGATCAATTGAAACGAGATACCCCCTATGCCGCTATTGCTGAGGCTTTCCAAAGTTTAATTCGTCAGTTGCTAACGGCAACTCAAAGGGAACTGACTCATTGGCAACAGCAATTGCAAACCGCTTTGGGCGATAATGCTCAAATTATCATCGATTTAATTCCAGAAGCGGAATTCCTAATTGGCAAGCAACCTGCTGTTACGCCTCTGATAGGAAAGGCTGCCCAAACTCGCTTTTATCGTGTTTTTCAACAGTTTGTTGGGGTATTCTGTCAACCGCAACATCCCCTCGTACTGTTTTTAGACGACTTACAATGGGCTGATTTAGCTTCTCTGCAACTAATTGAGAACTTACTGAGTGAAGAAACCATCCAATCGTTTTTATTAATTGGTGCTTATCGAAATAATGAAGTAGATATTACCCATCCTTTACTAAATCTCCGCCAAAAAATTCATAACAGTGAAATACCAATTGATGAAATTCAAATTCAGTCATTACATTTTGATGATGTTGATAATATAATTAAAGATACTTTAAAGCAAGAAACTGACCAACTCTCAGAACTTAAAAAACTTAGCAATATAATATATCAAAAAACTCAAGGCAATCCATTTTTATTAGCCAATTTCTAAAAACGCTTAATGAAGAAAACTTAATTTATTACGATCTGAATCGAAATAATTGGAATTGGGATTTACCAAAAATTCGAAGAATTTGTATTACTGATGGCAATATTGTTGAACTGTTAGTTAGAAATCTAAAAAAATTGCCAAAAGAAACTCAAGAACTTTTAAAGCTAGCCGCTTGTATTGGCAATATTTTTAACCTAAAGACATTAGCTATTATCAACAATCAATCTATCTCAGCAATTACCGATCAATTATGGCCAGCTTTAAAGATTGGTTTAGTTTTTGATAATTTTTATGATAATGTCAATTATTCGGAAAATACAAGTCTTTTAGAAAATTATTTTTATATCTTTTTACATGATAGAATTCAACAAGCTGCTTATTCCCTAATTCCAGAAGTCAAAAGAAAAGAGACTCATTTACGGATTGGCAAATTACTGCTGGAAAACAATAGCGACTCTCAACAAACAGAAAGTTTATTTACAATTGCTAACCAACTTAATTTAGGTTCAGACTTATTAACTGATTCTCAAGAGCAGGAAACATTAGCAAAACTTAATTTAGAAGCAGGACAAAAAGCCAAGGAGGCAAATGCTTATGAGTTAGCAAATGATTATTTAGAATTAGCCCATAAGTGTTTATTGAAATTTTGTTGGTACACTCAATATGAACTGACTATTCAAATCTACTTAGAAACCACTGAATCGAATTATTTCAATACGAATTTTGATCGAGCAAAACAATTAGCTGAAAGAGGATATTTATACGCCAATACAAATTTTGAACAAGCCAAATTTCTTAAAGAAACAATTAAAATTAATTTAGCTGAAGGTGATTTTGATTCAACTTTAGAAAATGGTCAACAAGCTCTTGAAATATTAGGGATTTCCTTAGTAAATTTTCCACCGGAAACAATCAGTGCGAGCGAATTGGTGAATTTGCCAGTAATGACTAATTCATCCATTATTCTAGCGATGGAAATTCTTAATTTAATTTATGCTCCTGCTTGTTTTGCTGAAAGCGCGATCGCGCTTCCATTCTCTACACAATGCTGGATTTATCTCGCCAGTATGGAAATTCTATTTTCAGCCCATATGCTTATGCCGTTTATGGCAATATTGTTGCCTGGCAATTATTAGATATTAATTTAGCCTATGAATTGGGTGAATTAGCCCTAACGGTTGTGGATCAATTAAACGCAAGAACTGTCTTTCCTCAAGTTAATGTTGCAGTTTATAGCAATTCTCGAATTCATGAGGTACAGTAACAACAGTGAGTAAACCAATTCCGAATATCTTGATTAGTTACTTTTAGCATCGCCTCTGTAATCG
>PXPI01000121.1 GCA_003021905.1 Cyanobacteria bacterium SW_9_44_58
GTGAAGCTCTGATTCACCTTGCTATGACTCGTCTCATGCTGAAACGGTTAGCTTGCTCTTGAGCTAAGCTTAATGTTTATTTTAGGAACAGTCTCTTATTTCTATGATCACGGTAACTGGCACCATTGAAAAACGAGAGGTGGGAATCGGGGCTTGGGCATTAGTCACCGACCAAGGAAGTGTCTATGAATTGAGAAATCCGCCAAAGATCCTATGCCCATCTCAACAACGGGTCAAAGTAACAGGCACCATTAGAAATGATGTTATGAGTTTAGCCATGATTGGGGAGATTTTAGAAGTCGATTCCTTTGAATGGGCTTAGGAAAAAATCAATTATTGGGTAACCGGTTGGCTACCCGAATAATACTCCTTAGAGAAAGTTAAACATTTTTCTCTTCAATTACGCGATCGATGATGCCATATTCTTTAGCCTCCTCTGAGGACATAAAGAAGTCGCGATCGGTATCTTTTTTAATTTTTTCCACCGACTGACCCGTATTATCCGCCATAATTTGATCCAGCTGTTCCCGAATCCGAATAATTTCTTTGGCTTCAATTTCAATATCAGTGGCTTGTCGCGTTCCTTGGGTTCCTCCCATGGGCTGGTGAATCATAATCCGGGAGTGGGGAAGGGCTAACCGTTTACCTTTTGTCCCCGCCGATAATAAAAAGGCACCCATCGAAGCAGCAATCCCTACACAAATCGTGACCACTTCTGATTTAATATGCTGCATGGTATCATAAATGGCCATACCGGCACTGACCGACCCCCCAGGGGAATTAATGTAGAGATAAATCGGTTTGCTGGGATCTTCTGAGTCTAAATAAAGCATGACAGCGATGACTTGGTTGGCTAAACCATCGCTGATTTCTCGACCCAGAAAAATAATTCGTTCTCGGTACAGACGGTCATAAATATTAACCCACTCACTGTAGGGTTGACCGGGCATTTGATACGGAACTCTTGGGACACCAATAGGCATAAATTTGATCCTTATTTCAACTTACAATTTTGATTGGGAATGCATAAAAGGTTTTGCGCTGTTGCCATCAAGCAACGATTAAAGCAGGAACACTAACTAACCACACCTGCTGTAGAGGGCAGTTCTTTCGTACTTTCTAGAACTTTATCAATAACCCCGTACTCTTTTGCTTGTTGGGGACTCAAATAGAACATGCGATCCGAATCTTTGGCAATTTTTTCAACAGATTGACCGGTGTTTCTAGACAAAATATTTAACATCACTTCTTTGTTGGCCAAGACTTCCTTTGCCCGGATTTGAATATCGGTCGCTTGTCCTTGCGCCCCTTGACGAGGTTGGTTGAGAATAATGGTGGCATGAGGAAGACTTGCCCGATACCCTTTGGTACCAGCGGATAATATCATGGCTGCGGTTCCCATTGCTTGACCGATACAGATAGTATGAACCGGCGGTTCAATGTAATTGAGCGTATCGCAAATGGCAAAGGCTTCAGTTTCAAAGCCAATGGCTTCTCCCCCATACCAAGACGTTCCGGTAGAATTGATGTACATGTAAATCGGTTTTTCCCGATCTTGAAACTGAAGGTACAGCAATTGCGCAATAATTAATTCGGTAACATCTATACCAATTTGCTGTTTATATTCTTCAGGAGAAACTAAGGGCAACCCTAAATAGACAATGCGTTCGTTTAATAAAAGCGAAGGTAAGTCTGGTGGAGGGGTACGCATGGTTCCGCCTCCATAGTAGGGGGCTTGCATGCCTCGAATTGGTGCGTTCATGTTTGCTTTCTAATTAAAAAGGGCTTTTTCACTGATTTTCCGTAAACCTATCTTAACTTACTGCCTCGGTGAGTTAGCGGAAACTGGGTTAGATATTGCGTGAGGGTAAACGCATCTACCCCTAACTCGCTATGGTTTTGGCTGGCTAGGATACCAGCTTGGGCATGCCAAACGGCAGCTGTTGCTGTCACCATCGCTGGAGAAATATGGGAATTGTGAGATTGAGCAATTAATCCTCCCAATAATCCGGCAAGAACATCGCCGCTGCCGCCTCTGGCTAAGGCCGGGGTACTTTCAGCAACAATCCAAGTTTGTTCGTTGCTGGCAATGACACTTTTTGCCTCTTTAAGAAGGATATTGCTGTTGGTTTCTTGCGCTGCAGCGGGCACGGTTTCGAGGGAGTCATATTTTTCTACTGTTAAATGGGGAAACAAGCGTCGAAATTCTCCCGGATGAGGGGTCATAATTGTGGTTTCTGTGCGCGATTTAAGATTCGGGACAAGGTTCAGTTGCGCAATTCCATTCAGGGCATCGGCATCCAAAATTAAGGGCGTTGGCGCTTCTAAAATCCCTGGCAAAAGCGATCGCGCTTCTAGGGTTAATCCGGGACCAACGGCAAGGGTGCTATAGCGGTTCCAATTGCAAGCTATTTCTGGAAGTTCGGCAATTGCCCCGCTTTCCGTTTCTGGACAATCAATAATCAGGGCTTCGGGAAGATGCGTCACTAACATTGGTTTGACAGATGCGGGCGCAGCAATACTGACCATGCCCACACCGCTAGCCCTTGCCCCCAGCCCAGTTAAAATCACACCGCCGGCATATTGCCGAGAACCAGCAATAATCAATAAATGTCCCTGCTTATATTTATGAGTCACCCGAGGACGAGGAAGCGGAAGCAAGGAACGCGCTAAACTGGCACTCATGCGTTGAATCAGAGGCGGAGAATTTAATAAAATTGCTTCTACATCCCGGCGAGGAATGCCAAAATCAATTAATTCCGCTTCTCCAACATAGGGGAGGGCTTGATCTTGAACAAACGCCCGTTTCCATAATCCTAAACAGAAGGTGCGGCTTGCTTGGATAGCAGTTCCCAATACGTCTCCCGTATCGGTATCAATGCCGGCAGGCAAATCAATACTGACCACCGGGATTGACCATTGGTTAACCGTTTCTACTGCCGCCTTTAATTCTCCTTCCAGAGGGCGGGTTAAGCCAAAGCCGAATAACCCCTCGACGATAAGATCACACTCAGCTAACCGGTTGACTTGTTCAACAAAAGGAATGCCCAAATTGTGAGCATAATCGAGGTGGGCTTGGGTTAATGCTTTTCCCTTCTGTAACGGGCGATATAAACAGATATCATACCCTTGCAGATGCAACTCCCGCGCCACTGCTGCCGCATCGCCGCCATTATGTCCCGGTCCAATAATAATGCCTATTTTCGCAACGGCACTTTGGGGATATAATTGCACAATACGTTGGGCAATGAGTCCTGCTACCTTTTCCATTAGGGCAGCAACTGGCATTCCCGCCTGAAAAATTCGTTCTTCAATCGCCGCCATTTGCGCGGCACTCACCACAACGTGTTCAATAGATTCTATAGAGAACTGATGATTCATCGTTCGTTTTGCAATGGGTGAAACCAAACCAGTGCTTCCTCGACGCTATCACCGACTCCGCAATGTTTTGAACCGACGACAGACGGATTTAACCGTGCTGTTGGAAGATGTTAATAAGCCTCACAATTTTTCGGCCATTATTCGCACCTGCGATGCGGTGGGTGTCTTTTCTGCCCACGCTGTCTATGAACAAGGAAAAGTTCCGGCTTTTAGCGAAACCGCCCAAGGCAGTCAAAAATGGGTAAATATCCACTCTCATCCCGATTTACAGACGGCAGCGACTCATCTCAAACGCCGAGATTTTACCATCTATGCCGCTCATTTGTCAGAAAAAGCCGTAGATTATTGTACCCCTGATTATACCCGCCCAAGTGCCATTCTATTTGGTGCGGAGAAATGGGGCGTGAGTGAGGAAGCGATGGCATTAGCGGATCAAGCAATTTATATCCCAATGTTAGGAATGGTACAATCGTTGAACGTTTCGGTGGCGGCTGCGGTTATTTTATTTGAAGCGCAACGGCAACGGTTGGCGGCAGGATACTATGACCAAGTTCGCCTGGATTCTGAAACTTACCATCGCACCTTGTTCCAATGGGCTTATCCGGAGTTAGCGGCTGCCTATGATAAGGCGGGAAAACCTTATCCCCGTTTGGGAGACGATGGACAAATAATCACTCATAATTAGCAACTGATGAGACAATTTAAATGATTCGCTGAGATAGAAGGATCAAACCGGTTCATGGCTAAATATTTCTTTCTAACTGGTTCGGCAATTCTCATTGTTGGTTTAGTTGCAGGTTATGTCGCAACTGAGTGGAGTTTCATTCCTTTAGCAATTGCGGCAGTCGGCGGTGTTGTTTTTCTGGCGGGATTGATCTTGGCCACTCAAAAATTTTGGCGGCGACGTTCCACTCAAATGGGCGTTAATGCTTTCGTGGCAACGATCGCGTTTGTCACAATTATTGGGCTGTTGAACTTTCTTGGGGTTCGCTATGGCAAAACCATTGATTTAACAGAAAACAATCTTTATACTTTGGCGCCCCAATCGCAACAGTTAGTGGAACAGTTGGAAAATCCCTTAACAGTGGTGGTATTTGAATATCCCCCCTCGCAAAAACATGAACGATTGCTGGAAAACTATCAGAAATATAGTGATAACTTTGATTTCGAGTTTGTCGATCCCCAAACCAATCTTGCAAAAGCTCAAAAATTCGGCGTGCAATCCTATGGCGAGGTTTATCTCCAGTATGGCGAGGAAACCCAATTTGTTCAAAATATTAGTGAAACCCAATCGCTTTCGGAAGTCAAGTTAACCAGTGCTATTCAGAAAATTCAGCGCGATCGCGTTTCGTTTGTCTATTTTTTACAAGGACATGGCGAACCGCCGCTTAAGGAAGTGAAAGGGGGATTATCCCAAGCGGTTGCCAGTCTCAAAGAACAAGGGTATCAAGTTCAGCCGTTTAATTTTGCCGAAGAAAGCAATCTTCCTGATTCCCCAAACAGTGTTTTAATTATTGCCTCTCCCAAGCAAGAATTGTTTCCCGGAGAGGTGGAGTCAATTCAAAAGTATTTGGCAGGGGGAGGGAAGATTTTATTAATGCTTGATCCCGATAGCAACAGCGGGTTAGATCCCATTTTTGAAACCTGGGGCATTCAATTGGATGATCGGGTAATTGTGGATGCTTCCGGCCAAGGGGAGGTGTTAGGTTTTAATCCCGCAACCGCTTTGGTAACGCGCTATGGCGATCATCCCATTACCAATCCCTTTGGCAATGGGATTTCTGTTTATCCCATTGCTCGTCCTGTGGATTTTGTTGAACCTGAAGGGGTGAAGGGCACTCCTCTCGCTTTGAGCAATGAAAAAAGTTGGGCCGAAAGCAATACCACCCAAGAACAATTAGAGTATAACCCAGAGCGCGATCGACAAGGGCCTTTAGTGTTAAGTTTTGCGCTAGAACAGCGAGAGGCTTCTGCTAATCAATCTTCCCAGAACCAATCATCAAAGTCGAATTCCCAAAAACCATCATCGTCAACGACAGAAGAAACTCCAGCTGCAAACAATTCCGAAACCGATGCCGATCAATCTTCCCAAAACCAACCATCAGCGTCTAACTCCCAAGAATCATCCTCACCCACTGAAGATAATCAAGCCGAAAACAATTCTGAAACCGATACTGATAATAAGACCGATGAGAAAACGTCTCTCAAACCGAGTCAAGATGCTCGAATCGTTATTTTTGGCGACTCTGATTTTGCAAAAAACGGACTATTTGTGCGGCAGCTCAACGGTGATATGTTTTTAAATTCCATTGACTGGTTAACCAATCGCGGCGAAGCTTCCTTGGCATTGCAACCAAAGGAACAAACAAATCGACGCATTAATTTAGATTCCAAACAAACTGCAATTTTGAGTCGAACGGCAATGGGCATTGTTCCCTTAATTGGTTTAATTTTGGCGATTATTAGTTGGTTGAGACGGCGTTAATATGCAAAAGACGACATTAATTTTAGTGCTGATTGCTTTGGGATTAGGCGGCTATGTTTATTTTTACGAAATAAAATCGACTTCTCAAGAAAAAGTTGCCGGCAACTCACAACAAAACTTGTTTTCTTTTACTGAAGATCAAGTACAACGCTTAACCATTGAAAAGGAAAAACAAATTTTCGAATTTATTCGTCTGGAAACGTCAGACACATCTTGGCGAATGAAAAAACCAGAAGGAGCACCTGCTAAAGAAAGTTCTATTGTCTTTTTATTAGATTTATTAAGTAGTGAAAGTAGCAGTCGTACCTTTGAAATCCAGCGCGATCAGTTAGAAGAGTATGGATTCAAAACGCCTTTGGCTACGATTGAAGTGGAATTGGACGACAACACGAAACATCGTGTTGTTCTAGGAAAAACTACCTTGAATGATAAGCAAATTTATGCTCGCATTGATCCTGACCAAAATCAGAGTAATATAGACATTCATATTCTTCCGATTGACTTTAAAAATGCAGTAAACCGTTCCCTATCCGAATGGAAGCAACAACCAGAGGCAGAAACTAAAGCAGAGAAAAATAATCAAACTGAACCTAAAAAGTCTTCATCGGAAAAACAAGAATAAATAAGCGCCAATGTAACAAATTAAAACTAAAAAACTTTCAAAACCAATGTTGGCAATGCCATATTTTTCCCGGCGCAATAATCCCAATAAAAGAATGGCAGTAATCAGAATCGTCAGCGCGATCGGAAAAATTTCGTCTAAAGAAATAGCCTGATAAATAGATCCTTTCTGATAGGCAACATCGGAAATAGCTAAAAATAAAACATCAAAACTATTGCCTCCCATGACGCCTCCTACAGCTAACATTAACGCCCCTTCTCTCAGAGACTGTTCCTAAAATAAACATTAAGCTTAGCTCAAGAGCAAGCTAACCGTTTCAGCATGAGACGAGTCATAGCAAGGTGAATCAGAGCTTCAC